>JAAYDD010000171.1 GCA_012729435.1 Desulfobulbus sp. | reverse complement strand
TCTCTCCGATCCGGCTCGAAACACCCGGAGGACCGGACACGTACCCGGCAAATCCCTCCGGCTCTACCGGATCGTGCCATGTAACAGCTCACCTCTGTTGAACCATGGAAGAGGCGGTATGCTCCCGGGGGGTGTGATACGACAAAAAACAACCGGGTACGGTGTTCTCATGAACACGCACCCGGTCGAAAACGTCTTCTTTGCAGCAAGGAGTACAGCCGGCCGCTACAGTTTGCTCAGTATACTCTGTGTCTCGGCAATCTCCTCTGCTGTGACACTCCGGCGCAGTTCCTCCATACGTTTCATTGTTTCCGCAAAACGGATACCTTCAGCAGCACTGATCCATTCAAGCTGAAGCCGTTCCGGCCGTATACCGATCTTCTCCATCTTCCTGCGGATACGCTCAACCCGTTTTGCCGTCCAGTGATTGGCGTCAATATAGTGGCAATCACCGATATGGCAGCCGCTCACAAGGACCACCGGTGCGCCCTGACGGAATCCTTCCCAGATAAACTTCTCATCAACCCGGCCTGAACACATGACCCGGATAAGATGGACATTGGCAGGATACTGGAGTCTTGATACACCTGCATAGTCAGCACCGGCGTATGAGCACCAGTTACACGCAAAGGCAAGAATCTTGTTCTCCGGTTCCGTATCAAGCATGCTGTTGACCTGACCGAGAATCTGGGCATCAGTGAAGTGATTCATACTGATGGCATCAAACCGGCACTCAGCCGCACAGGTGCCGCAGCCGGCACAGGCCGCCGCATTAACGACCGCCGGTTTCTTGGCCTTCACATCCACAGTAATTGCATTGTATGGACAGACCTCGGCGCACTTACCGCAGGCTTTGCATTTTTCTGTGATAACGGTGGAGATGATCGGTTCAGTGGTGATCTCTCCCCTGTGCATCAACCGAATGGCACGCATGGCCGCAGCAGACGCCTGGGTGACACTCTCCTTGATGTCCTTAGGGCCCTCAGCGCAACCCGCATAAAAAATACCGCGGGTGGCTGCATCCACCGGCTGCAACTTCGGATGCGCTTCAAGATAAAACCCGTCTGAAGTGAGCTGCAGCCCCATGATCTCCTGCAGACGCTGCGTGGAAGGCGCCGGTTTCATGCCCTGGGCCAGGACCAGCATATCGAGCTCATGAAACGCCAGCATTCCGGTTGCTCCGTTTTCCACCGCCACACGCAGTTTACCGTCTTCAGTCTCTTCAACCGAGCCGGGAAGACCCCGGATATACTGGGTGCCCATCCGTCGGCTTCGGGTGTACAGATCTTCAAAACCTTTACCAAAGGCCCGGATATCAATATAAAAGACCTTCACCTCCATGTCAGGATAGTGCTCCTTCAGGATGAGGGTCGACTTGACGGTGTTCATGCAGCAGATGTTGGAGCAGTAGTGACCGCCCCTTGTGGCAGACCTTGAACCGACACACTGGATAAATCCGACTGATTTTGGAACCTTACGATCTGAAGGACGGATGAGTTCACCCTTGGTGGGACCGCCCGCATTCACCAGCCGCTCAAACTCAAGGCTGGTCAGCACGTCGTCAAAACGGGTATATCCGTACTCATCCATCTCCGTCGGATCGTACGGTTGCAGACCGGTGGCAACGATGATCGTGCCCACCTCCGTATTGATCTCCTCATCAGACATGTGAAAGTTAATACATCCTTTGGTGCAGACCTCGACACATCTGGAGCAGACCGATGGATTGGGCCCGAGACACTCGCTGGCATTGATCAGATAACTTGATGGCACCGCCTGGGGAAAGGGACTGTAAATGGCCTTGCGGGAGCCAAGTCCCACGTTGAACTCGTCAGGACGGACCACCGGGCACACCTGCGCGCAGTCCCCGCATGCCGTACAGCTTGTCTCATCAACATAACGGGCTTTTTTTAAGATCTTCACCTTGAAGTTACCGACATATCCCTTCACATCGACAACTTCACTCAACGTCAGCAACTCTATTCGTGGATGTCGACCGACATCCGTCATCTTAGGACCTAAGATTCAAATCGAACAGTCCATGGTTGGGAACGTTTTATCGATCTGGGCCATCACGCCGCCGATGGAGGGGTTTTTCTCCACCAGAACAACGTCATAACCGCTGTCCGCCAAGTCAAGCGCTGCCTGAATACCGGCAATCCCGCCGCCGATCACGAGGCTTTTCTGAACAAGCGGGAGGGAATCCTCATAAAGCGGTTCAAGTTGACGAACCCGTGAAATGGCCATGTCAACCAGGGTCTTTGCCTTGGCTGTGGCATTTTCGCGGTCCTTCATATGCACCCAGCTGCACTGTTCGCGCAGATTCGCCATGTCAACCATATAAGGATTGATACCGGCGGCCTCGGCCATCTTCTTAAAAGTCGTCTCATGCAGCCGCGGTGAACAGGAGGCGATCACCACCCGATCAAGACCGTTGTCTATGATATCCTGTTTGATCTCCTGCTGTCCCGGCTCCGAGCAGGCATAGACAATATCCTTTGATATCACGACTCCGCTGGAATGAGCCGCCTCTTGTGCCACTTTCGGGCAGTCCACTGTCTGGGCAATGTTCAGCCCGCAATGGCAGACATAGACACCGATACGCGGTTCAGCAGGACCGGTGATTTTGACGGTAGGAGTTTTTGACATAGATGCTCTCCAATTCCCTGTAAAAACTGTTCTAGGTTAGTCTTGGGCAATACACTTGAGAACGCTGAAAAATCATCAGTCCCTTTCTGAAGAGGACGGCTTCTCAGCGTGCGTACGACAACACTGTGCTCAACCCTTCCAACGGATCGTCTGAGCGATGATACTGGTCAGATCCATAAGTTCTATTTCCAGCTGCTCGCGACGGAACGGGTCTTCCATTGCACAGGTCAGATGCAGCTGACATTTAGGACATGAAGTTACCAGAAGATCACTGCCCGTGGCGTGGGCCTGTTCCAGCCGCTTGACCTGGAGAGCCTTGCTGTATCCGTCACAGCCTGTCCAGGCACAGTTCCCACAGCAGATCGATGCTCCTGCCGCCTCCTTCATCTCAACAAACCGTGCCGGCTGCAGACGCTTGAGCAGCTTGCGCGGCAGATCCACTTTACCTTCAAGACGACCAAGCCGGCAGGAGTCCTGAAAGGTGATCACCTGATCAAAGGGCTCAAAATCCACCGCACCCTTCTCCAGCTGCTCCTCAAGAAAATCATAGAGATGAACCACCTTGAACTTCGGCTCCAACCCCTCATCAGCATAGGTGGTATGGAGCGTCATGTAACATTCCGGACAGGTGGTGATGACGGTTTCTATTCCGAGTCCGTTCAGCCGTTCAACGTTGATCCGCGCCAGCCGCAGGAAGTTTTTTCTGTCTCCGGACCAGAGCAGATCATGCCCGCAACAGCGTTCATCAGAGAGCAGGCGAGGGGCAACATCAAAAAAGTTCAGCAGCCGAAGACTGTCGATGAGGATTCTGTTCGTCTGGGTTCTGATGTGCTTGCTGAAAAAGATATCGTAGTAAGGGGCACAGCCGCCAAAAAAGAGAATCGGACTCTCAGGATCGGTACGGATCTCATCGGGCAGACTTGTCCATCGTTTCGGGGTGATGGCTTTAGAAGACATGGAACGCATGAGGGAGTGAAAAAACCCCCCGTGCACCTCCTGACCGGGCAGGGCAGTTCGACGATAGAGGTGACGCAGCTCTTTGATAAACGCAGGAAAATTAACCGCTGAAGGACAGCGGTCATAGCAGAGCCCGCAGGTCAGACAGGACCAGACATTTTCCTGGACACCAGGACTGTGGATACCCCCGGTAATCACGGCCGAGGCAATGGCCCGCGGTGAAAAGGGTTTACCGATAAGGGCCAGGGGGCATGCTGATGTGCATTTACCGCAATCCTGACATGCATGAATATCATAATGAGTTACGAGCTGCTGCAACTCCCGGCGGAGATCGTCAGTTTCAAAGGCAGGAATGAGCGGTGCAGCTTCGATTCCGGCCGGCCCCAGGGCGTTGATCTCATCCGTAAAATTTTGCAGAAAGTGCAACAGTTCTTCCGATTCTTCAGGCAGAAAAGCGCCGAAACACAGCCGCTTTCGCCCCAGGCCCATGATATCTAGGATGCGCTGAACATCATCAGTGTTCTGCAAGGAGTTGGCAGAACCGGAACCGTAGCGGCAGGTCCCCGGTTCGCAGCCGACTAGAGCAACGCCGTCAGCTCCCTGCGCAAATGCCTTGAGCAGCATCGCCCGGTCAATCCGTCCGGCGCAGGGGACACGTACCATACGAATCTCATGAGGTATGGGACGCCGCTGATCCTGCAACGTAAGAAAGGCGGCGTGTGCTCCCCAGTTGCAGAGAAAAAGCAGAATGTTCAAAATCTTATCGTTTGTTTTACTTGCCATGGGTTGTCTCCCGTGCCAGCACCTCTTCAAGAGCCTGTTCAAGAAAGGCGCGGTTGCGATACGGGCTGTCCGCCGCACTTGTCGGACAGACCGAGATACAGTTGCCGCAACCCTTGCACAGCGCTTCGTCCACATGGGCATACCAGCCGCCGAGCTCATTTGGCCGCAAGGTCACCGCATGGTAGAGACAGGCCCTGGCACAGCGACCGCATCCCCGACAGAGTTTTACATCAATCGCGGCGGTCAGTCCTTTTGACTGTCGCGGGCCGCGAGGCATGGCCGCCGCCACCATCACGGCTGCCGCGTTTCCCTTCTTTCGTTTCGAGACATTGATATCCGGCGGTTCAGCCAGAAAAAGGCCAGGAACAGAGGTCGCACAGGGGTAGGCAAAGGGAATGTTCGTTGTACCGTACTCCTGGACAACCGGTTCAACAGTTGTACTTGGCAGCCCCTCCTGATGGGTATAGGCGATCCGTTTACGCGCCTTTGCCCCTAAGATGACGGTACCGGCCCGCAGGATCTGCTGCTGCCCTCCGGTTTCAATGAGGATCTGAAAATCACCGATCGTCCCTTTAATGCCTTTGACGTGCCAATCAGGAAAGTTATGGATATTGGGATGGGTCACCATATCTTTCAGCGGCTGTTCGGCTGTGCCGATACGAAACACCTCATGATCGGAGTCAGCCAGGGTCATGGCACTGGTCAGGGTTGCTGTCGAATTGCCGATTACTGCAGCGGTAAAATTGTAGTTGCGCGTCACGGTGGGCAACGGCTTCAGGTGCAGTGTCCGTTTGATCGACCGGTCAAGCAACCCCTTGAACCGTTTCAAGGCAAGATCCGGATCAGACTCGACAAGACGCAGAACCTCGCCTCGCAGGTTGCAGGTTTCCACCATGGAGCGGCTGATACCGGTACCGTGAAACAGGTTGCCTTTCAAGCGGCTGCGCTGATCAGTGCAGGCACTGCACACAAAATTCAGCGGACAGCAGACACAGGAGGCCAGGACAATCCGGGTGATGCCTTTTTCCCGAACCGTCCGTACAATAGCGGCCGATCCGTCCTCCACACAGGCAGCATTTATGGTTTCGGAGTGTACGATAAGAGGGTTGCCATCAGGCAGTTCGAAAAGATACTGATCCATCCCGTCAAGCCATCCCAGCGAATCGTTACACCGGCATACAAACACCCCGATACGAATTTCCGGCGACAGGCCTGCATCCGGAACCGAGACCGACAAACCATGACCTTTCGTCTTTTTCTGAGCGCCTCCCAGCAGTAGCATTGCCCGTGCAGCCGCGTCAAAACCGCGTACGATCATATCGTTCACATCTGACCGAGCCGCCTTGGGGCCGTAAGCACGGATAATGTCATCACCCTTGATACCGGGGACAATTTCCGGATCAGCCACAATGACCACTCCGCACTGTTCAACAATCTCCTCTTTTTCCTGGTTGTGCTGAATGGCTGCAAGTGCACCGCAGGCACTCACGCACTCAAGACACTCGGAACAGACTCCGCACTGGAGACAGCGACCGGCTTCAAGGGCCATCTGCCGGCTGCTGTAACCAAGGGCAACCTCCTGAAAACTGTTTCTGCGCTCAGCAGCACGTCGTTCCGGCATGGCAACGCGCATCTGCTGGCAGATACTTTCAGGAATGGCACTAAAGTCTTTAATTGCCGGCCGGATAACGGCTGCTTTCTCTTCAGCTCCGGCGAGATCGTGGTGGATGGTACGAGCGGCCAGTCGACCGGAAGCCATGGCCTGCACCACTGAAGACGGCCCTGAAACCGTATCTCCGGCTGCATAGAATCCGTTCTTTGAGGTACGCAGCCCCTCGTCGGTTGCAATAAAACCGTGTTTACTGACGGCGATGGCACCGCCAAAACTTGTCTGGGTATAGCCGCCGACCTGCCCAATGGCCACAAAGACCCGATCAAAGGCGAGCTGAAAGGGTTGCCGGTCCCCGACAATCACCGGCCAGGCTATACCGCGCTCATCCGGTGTACCGGGTTTGGTCGGCATACATTCCAAATGGGTCAGCACACCGTCCTGTCCCCGGAAGGCAACCACCTGGGTGGCATCAACAATGGTGACCCCCTCTTCCACCGCCTCTTGAACCTCTTCCGGATCAGCCGGGATATGATCACTATCAAACCAGCTGATCAGAGTCACCGCAGCGCCCATGCGGATCAGTGTGCGGGCCAGATCAAACGCCGAGTTGCCGTCGCCGATCACAGCGACTCTCTCTGGCATGTTCGTCAGGCCATCCCACTGCCGACGGGCAAGAAAGGCGAGACATCCCTCAACCCCGGCCAGATCTTCCCCCTCTATTCCCATTTTGCGGTCATGCCAGGTACCGGTCCCTAAAAGGACGGCATCGTATTCTCTGTCAAGCCGTTCAAGATCAGCTGCAACATCAACTCTGCTGTCTGTGAGAAAAGTGACACCCATCTGTTCAATCAGCCTGATTTCCCTATCCAGGATGGAACGGGGCAACCGGTGGGCACCGATACCGTAGCGAAGCAGGCCGCCGACCTCGGCTTCCTTTTCAAAGACCGTCACACCGTATCCTTTGCGGGCAAGGTCTGCAGCTGCGGCAATACCGGCCGGACCGGATCCGATGATGGCGACCTTTTCACTCCGGGCAGGGGCACATGTCGCTGCCAGCGCTGCCGCAGCAGCTTCAAAACGGGCGCTGTCCTCTCCTTCATAATCAGCCAAAAAGCGTTTGATGGCCCGAATGGAAACCGGATCGTCAACCCCGCCGCGCCGGCAGGCCTCTTCACACGGATGGGTACAGACCCGGCCGCAGATACCCGGCAGGATATTATCACGCCGTATCAGTGCCAATGCCTCATCAAATTTTCCTCTGCCGGCCAGGGCGATATATCCCTGAGCATTCACGCCGAGAGGGCAGCTCTCCTGACAGAGCGGCTGTTTCCGCTTATCTATGTACGGTCGTCCAGGTAGACTGTTGCGACTGTGAAAGCGCAGAGCCCTCCCCTTTTCCGGCTGTTCCACCGGACAGACGGCAACACACTTGCCGCAGGCAACACAACGATCCGGATCAACAAAGGTCTGCTCCTGATCAATCCGGACACTGAACCCCTGCGGGGTGTGTTTGATCGAATCAATCCGGGCAGGCAGCAGTGTACGGATGGCACTGTTGCGCATGATCCGGACAAGCCCCGGACGATGGGCAAAGTTGAAGGGCAGACCGGAAGGAAGGCGGTACTCATCAGCAGCAAGCTTTACATCAAGATCAGGATCCGCATCGATCAGGGTCACCGGGATTCCCAGTTCCCCCAGCTTGTTTGTGGCCGCAATGCCCTCCGGTGTGGCACCGGCAACGATGACCCGGTATAGACGTTCTTTTTCTCGTTTCATAATGCCAGTGCTCCAACCTGACCGGCGGCCAGCTTCTTCCTCCCCTTAAGAGTGGAAAGTCCGTAATCAAATCCCTTGGCAAAGGCCTCGATATTGCGCTCTGCCGTTCCTTTGGGCACGGAATCGGCGATGGTTGACTCGGCGGCCCTGTTCGACACCGCACCGGTGATCGCAGTGCAAAATCCGAGCATGATGATGTTGGCCATCATCTTATTACCGAGGTTTTCAGCCATGCGTGTGGCCGGAATGGCAAAACAGTCGCAGGGTGCCCGTTCCGGACGAACCAGATCCTCGTCGATCAGCAGCACAGAGTCCTCGGTCAGGGAGACAACAAACTTGTCGTAGCCGGCCTGAGACATGGCGATCAGAATATCAGGCGTACTGACATAGGGGTAGTGAATAGCACTGCCGGAAATGATGACCTGGGCATTACAGGCACCGCCCCGGGATTCCGGCCCGTAGGCCTGAACCAGGGTGGACTCTTTTTTGTCGCCGAGTGAGGCCGCCATCCCGAGAATACGACCGGCTAAAATAATACCCTGCCCGCCGAAACCCGTGACAATGATCTCGATCTGACTCTGCTGTGCTGGTTGGCTCATAATGTATGTCTGCTCAAAGGCGAAAGGGGGATCAATCGTCACTGCAGGGACGATGTATTTCAGTATAGCGATCGTCACAGGTGGAACGATCCACATCAATGAAGGTGCCGATCACTACGCCTTTGGCAAAATCGATGTCTGCCTTGATCGGGTCAGCGCCGTTCTTGATGATCGTGCGTTCCTGGTAGAGTTTGAGCGTGTCGATCGGTTTTTCTTTGTTGCGCCGACCGTAATTGATCGGGCACGG
This sequence comes from Desulfobulbus sp., assembly GCA_012729435.1. Lineage (GTDB taxonomy): Bacteria > Desulfobacterota > Desulfobulbia > Desulfobulbales > Desulfobulbaceae > Desulfobulbus. The sequence goes on along the minus strand of JAAYDD010000171.1, from coordinate 1,672 downwards.
TGACAGCACCTCGATGAATGAAAATCCTTTGCGGGTAACCGCCTCTCTGATCGACGACGTCAGTTCACGGCTATGGAGGATCGTCCATCGGGCAACATAGGAGGCGCCGGCAGCATAGGCCAGAAGCGGCAGGTTGAAAGGCGAGTCCGGATTTCCCAGGGGTGTGGTCGTTGACTTCGCCATATTGGGGGTGGTGGCCGCCACCTGACCACCGGTCATACCGTAAGTCAGATTATTGACACAGATAACAGTGAGGTCCATATTGCGTCTGGCTGCATGGATGAAGTGATTCCCGCCGATGGCAAACAGGTCGCCGTCACCGGAAAAAACAATCACCTTCAGATCCGGTCTGGCCATCTTGATACCGCTGGCAAAGGGAATGGCCCGGCCATGGGTGGTATGAAAACTGTCGAGTTTGATGTAACCAGCCCCCCGTGCCGAACAGCCGATACCGGAAACCATGGTGAACATATTATAAGGGATTCCGGTCGCCTTGATCGCACTGAGACAGGAGGAAAACGCGGTGCCGATGCCGCATCCCGGACACCAGATGTGCGGGATACGCTCGGTGCGGATCAGATCATCAAGCGGGTGTTCCGGATGTTTCGTCATTTTTTTCGGATTGGCGGTCATGGTTCAAAACTCCCTCTGAATGCAGTCCAGCACCTTGTCCGGATGGATGATCTTACCGCCCGCACTGCCGACGAGCAGTGCCCTGGCCTGTCCAGCGGCGCAGCGTTCAACCTCGTAGTGTATCTGCCCGAGATTGATCTCAACAGTGATAAAACCTTGAACTCGTGCCGCAATCCCGCGGATCAGGTCTTCGGGAAAAGGCCATACCGTGATCAGTTGCAACAAGCCAGCCCTGTACCCCATCTCCCGGGCCCGGTCCACCGCCGCCAATCCGGTACGTACTGAGATACCGTAACTGACGATGACGATGTCAGCGTCCTCCATCCGGTACTCGTGGGTGGTGATGATGTCGTCAAGGTTGAGACGGATCTTGTTTTTGATCCGGGTCATCATCTCTTCCTGCGCTTCGACGGTCATCGAAGGGTAACCGCGTTCATCGTGGGTCAGACCGGTGACATGGATATTGTACCCGTCACCGATGGCAGGCATGGGCGCCACTCCATTCGGCCCCGGTTCATACAGTTTAAACCGGTCTTTGCGGCCACGGGGCCTGGGGCGATCCACGAGCTTGATTTTACCGGCCTCGGGGATAATGACCTTCTCGCTCATGTGACCGACAATCTCATCAGCCATGATCAGCACCGGCACCCGGTACTTCTCGCTGAGATTGAAGGCACGGATGGTCTGATAAAAGCAGTCCTGCGGTGAAGACGGCGCCAGGGCGATGAGTTCATAATCGCCGTGCGATCCCCAGCGGGCCTGCATCATATCAGCCTGACCGGTCATGGTCGGCAGACCTGTGGAAGGACCGGTACGCTGCACATTGACGAGAACACAGGGTGTTTCCGTACAAACCGCCAGCCCCAGATTCTCCATCATCAGACTGAATCCCGGCCCTGAGGTTGCTGTCATGGCCTTCACGCCGGTCCAGGCGGCACCAAGAATTGAGGCAATAGCGGCAATCTCATCCTCCATCTGGATAAAGGTGCCGCCCACATCGGGCAGTCGAACAGCCATGCGTTCAGCGATCTCGGTGGCC
>JAAYDD010000170.1 GCA_012729435.1 Desulfobulbus sp. | reverse complement strand
CCTGCCGATAAAGGAACATGGACACGAACAGCTCTCCTCCCATTCTTGTGCCTAACGAAACTACCCCGCAACGAGTATCTCGGACGGAACCTGTCGCATCCCTGCCCCGTACCCGCTCGCCGGAACGACGGCAGACCACTGAACCGGTCTTTGTCATTGAAGACTCCTTTTATCGATCACGGACGCCTCCCAGACCGGTACACTGGTCCATAGCATGGTCGGATCTCATGATGACCATGTTCATCCTCTTCCTTACACTCTTTGCGCATTTCCGTGCCCATCAGGAAGTTCTTTCCCATGGTAAACCCAACCGGGTAGCCGATGAAACCCTGCCGGTACAGAGTTCCTCCTCGCCGTCAGAGTTGGTTTTTCATCCGATTTCACAGAATATAACTGAAAAAGTGACAGATGCCCTTGACGCCGTCGAAACACCGCGGCACGAACAATCCGGAGCAGACATTCTCATTCGCAACAGACTTGAGGAAGAGCGGACACCTCCTGAATCAAATCATGATCCTGTCGCAACTCAGGAGCAACCGCCGGCATCACCCTCTGAACACAACCTGTCCGGTGCCACAAACCAGCCCACGAAATACGAAACAGAAGAGAAGATGCACAATGAACTGATCACCTCAATGTACGATCTTTCGAAACACACCCTGGCAACAGAAAAACTGGAGCGCTTCGCCTCAGTGGAGCTCATACCCGATAAAACCATGCGGATTATTCTTACCGGCGACCTTCTCTTCAACTCCGGTCAGGCGGAACTAACACCGCACGCCATGGAATCGTTACAGAAAATCACCACTATCATCAAGAAGACGCCATACATGATCAATGTCATCGGGCACACGGACGATCGCCCTGTCAGAACCGCCCGTTATCCCTCCAACTGGGAGCTGTCTCTTGCCCGGGCAAGCCGCGTCGCCCGTTTTCTTATTGATGAGAGCAGTCTTCCGGCGGACCAGTTCAGTGTGTCAGGGTACAGTTCCTTTCGTCCGGTCGTCCCGAATACAAGTGAGGAAAACCGGCGAATCAACCGTCGGGTTGAGATCGTGCTTTCTAAAGAACTGCCACAAGCACACACCGCAACTTCAGACACCTTACAGTAATCATCCCGTTCAACAATGAAACGATACAATCTGCTTGGCTTACTGTTCTGCGCGTTCATCTTTTTTGGCGGATTCCTTTTCAAGGGAAACCTCAGTTTTTATTTCAATATTGCCAGCCTGATGATTGTTGCCGGCGGAAGCGCGACTGCCGCCCTGCTCAGTTTTCACCTGAACCGATTACGTATTGTACTGCGTGTGGTTCGGGCCTCTTACTGTTCTCAGCTCAAATCAGAGGCTGAAATTGTGGACATCCTCATCAATCTTGCCATAAAATCGAGAGCTGAAGGCATTCTTTCCCTGCAACAGGAAGAGAACGAAACTTCAATTCTCTTTTTACGCAGGGGGCTCGGCTGTCTGGTTGACAACTACGAACCGCAGCAGATTCGAGACATTCTTAATACGGAAATGTACTTTTTCAAGCTCCGGCGTGAAGACAGTGAACGGGTCCTCCGTACCATCGCCGACTTCTGTCCCGCTTTTGGTATTGTAGGCTCGGTTGCCGGTTTGATTCCCATGCTTGCAGGTATAGATGACACCGGCATCATTCTGAAAACCGTACCCCTTGCTCTCACCTCAATCCTTTACGGACTCATCTTTGCCAATTTCTTTTTCATCCCTTTTGCCGCAAACCTGCGCGAACGGACCAATCAGGAGTTGCTCCTTCAAAAAATCATCATGGAAGGGGTCCTCGCCATCCAGAGTGAATTAAACCCCACAGTACTGCGCACAAAATTACTTTCCTTCCTCACACCATCGGATCGGAAAGCCGACCTCGTGCCCCTCTCCCGGATTCAGGAACGGTTTCACATCATACTTGATGATCATCCTGACTCTGAGGTTGACGACGATGACACCCGCACCGGTCCGAAACTGTCTTAACCGGTCAGACGCAGTGCATGTCTCTGCGCTTTGGGATGCAAAAAACATGTTCAGTGTACCAAGTAAAAATCACATCGTTTTATTAGACGGCGTACCTGCTGCGGAATCGAACAGTATCTGTTGCAGTCAAACTTAAAAAGCATCAGACACCCGTCAGTCTTAATCTTTACCATAAAGGATGTTCCGGATGCAGAACATATCCGAACATGGTAGATTGAACAGATCGATTACGATTTCTCTGATCCGGCCGGCAGGAGGACAAATTCATCTTCCGGTACTTGCAACATACCGAAAACACAGAAAATCATTAAGCAGGCCGATCATAGAGTTCTTCCCTGCCTTTACCAGCGCACAGATGTTTAAAACTGGTTCTTGAACAAAAATAACACATGCACTTGTCTCAAAGACATCGCTTCTTGTTAAACAGTGCCAAAAAGATACAGGTGT
>JAAYDD010000169.1 GCA_012729435.1 Desulfobulbus sp. | reverse complement strand
CGGGGCCTCCTTCTTGCCATGGAATTGGACGGTATCAAACAGACTACCCAGGAATTTGCCGGGCTCGCGGGATGGCGCAGGCCGGACCATTTCCGATGCTGGCAGCACCAAAGAAGATTCTGCCGTCCTGGACCCTGCGACCTCCTGTTTTTCAGGCGCGGATACTGGGCGATGTTCTCGCGTCCATTCCTCCGGCATCTCGTCATTTTCCAGATGCTCTTCCGCGTTTACCTGAACATAGCGGTTCAGATCAAAATCCATGATCGGTGGGGAGCTGTTGATCCGGCCAAAGACCCGGTAGGATACTTCCGGATTCCAGCCCATCAGGGTATACAACTGACCCAAGAGAAACTTGCTGTGGATATAGAAGGGGTCATAGACCGGTGACATCTCCCGGGGGACCACGAAGGAACAGGGTTCCGTCTTGTCACAGCCTTGCACACAAAAATGCCGGGTATCGGGATTGATGAGGAGACGGACGCGCTCGGGTTGACCCAGCACGCGGATGGTTTTCCGGTGGATGAGCATGCGGTTCCAGGTCAGGCAGACCGTCAAGCCGTAGCCCTGGATCGTTGCCTTTCCAGAAGGGGCAAGCGCTGCCTCCGAGCCCATAGCAGACTTATGCTCAGACATTTCGGATCGCCTCGCTTTCTAGTTTGCCCTTGCCGAGGCTATCCTGTCCGTCCGTCTGTTTATCGCCCGTCATACTAAAGGTGGCATAACCGTCAAATAGATTGACGTTGGTAAACTGCTGATGCTCCGTCACAGGCAGCCCGAAGGTATCCTTCCAGGCCTCTGGGTAAATGGCTTTTCGGGAATAGGTCACCTTGCCGTTTTCGTCAACGGTCCGGCTTTGGTTCATATACACTTCCGTCGCTGTTAAATCAAACAGATACAAGGACTGGCTCTGAAATTCAAATGTTACGCCCAGAAGTTTGTAACGGTAGTTGGAGTCCCAGCCCATGAGGTCATAGAGCATGCCGGAGAAGATATCGCTCTTGATGGTCCGGGTTCTTCGGCTCTCCCCCTTGACAATACACCAGCGTACAGCGTCCTTATCATCCTCATCACAGGGGCGAATCACCAGCCTTTTCTCCTCTTGGTTGATGAGTAGCTGGACATAAACAATATCCTCGCACTTGCGGATGCAGGCGGTGTTGAAAAAGATGGAATTCCCGCGGATTGTCAGTGCCGGCTCAAAGGTATGCGCAAAAAACTCACGGCGCACCACTTGGTACCCTTCAAAATTAAACTCCTTATCCTCCTGAAATACATCCTGATAGTCCATCACCTAGGGCCCCTTTCTTTTTGTAAATTGCGCTTATTGGTCTCGTCGGTGTTCTGAAAGCTCGGCTTGCTGTGGTGCGGTCTGAACCGCTGGTCGGCTGGTCTGGCTGCCCCCTGAGGAATCAGCCAGATTCTGCCCAGCTGTTTGGCACCCGGGATTCGCCTGCCTCGGCACAGCGCCTGTACCCAACGCACCGATATCCCCCAGCGTTTTGCGGCTTCCTCTGCTGTCTCGTAATCCATTCCTACCCCTCCCCCATTCCTTCTTCTTTGATTTTTTGGACAATGGTCCTTACATCCTCCTGCGTATACGGCGGTATCCCGTGCAGATCCACCGGGTGCCCGATAGCATCCAAGCCCAATAAGTCCTCCTCTGGCATGCGGGTGTTATTGAATTGTTCATAGGCGGACAGACCAAAAGTGCCCGCCCATTCTGCCGGGTAGCCCTTTAGCTTTCTGACTGTCCCGGCTTTCTCCACCAGGCGGATATGTACCTCCGGCTCATACAGATCAAAAAACATGACCGCCAGCTGATCCGTTGCCCGGGCATACCCCCGGATGCAATACCGGTAATCTCTGTTCCAGCCCATCAGGTCCATGAGCATGCTGACAAAGCTGGCCGAACTGATGTCTCGCATGCTGACTTTGCCTTCTGTCTTCTTTGTCCAACGAATGGCGTTGGGGTGATTTTCCACGCAGGGCCGGATAGCCAGCAGACGCTCAACAGGATTTATCAGCATCTCAATATGCTCCGGCTCCCGCATCCTCCGGTACCAGGTACTGCTGAAGCGAACCTTGTTGTGTGACAGCCTCACCATGGGAAAATGATCAAAGAAGAAGTGGGATCTTACCAGCTGATACCCGCCATTCTGTCCTGCACTGAGGGTTTGAGGGCTATCAGCATTCTCCGCATATGGCGCTTCAGTTTTATTAGCCTGTTCCCCCTCCGGTGCAAACTCCTCACCGTAGACACTCAGCGATGCCCGTACATAGGTGTCCAGGTCATCCCAGGCCTGATGGCGGTTCACCGAGACAAAGCCGCGCAAAGCGCCCTCCCGAATAACCCTCAGGACGGGAATGGCGCCATCGCTGCCATTTCTGCAAATATTGAGGATGGTCTGCGCAGCCCGCCAGGTTTCTGCGTTCACGATAGGCTCATGCTGCTTGTGCCAGAGATACTGGTTTCTGTCCTGCTTGTTTTTGCGAGATCTGTGCGTGAGGTAATTGGGGGTGAAGGTTTTTCTAGCCAGCACATCCCCGCAATAGCGCTCATTGCGCAGAAGGCCCGCCACACTGCCAGCGCTCCAGTTAATATTGCCCAGCTTTGAAGGCCGCCCCAGCTCATTAAGCCGCTCGGCAATCT
>JAAYDD010000168.1 GCA_012729435.1 Desulfobulbus sp. | reverse complement strand
TCCATGTAACCATACCTAAAGGTATTATCGAAGGACAGCGTATTCGACTTGAAGGGCAAGGCTCACCCGGGTATGGGGACAATATGAATGGAGATCTTTATCTGGAAATTGCTTTTCAAGAAGACCGGCTCTTTCATGCCGAGAAGAGAGACATTCATCTTACACTCCCCATCAGTCCGTGGGAAGCAGCCCTCGGTGCCAAGGTCACTGTGCCGACTCTTGGCGGCAATGTCCAATTAAAAATCCCGCCCGGATCACAGGGAGGCAAAAAACTTCGACTCAAGGGCAGAGGTCTCTGCACAACGAGCCACTTTGGTGACCAGATCGTCACGTTACAGATCGTGGTGCCAGAGGCACAAAATGAAGAGCAGCGGGCCCTCTACCGTACCATGGCCGAAAAAATGCCGTTCAACCCACGTTCCGGACTGGAGGGCTGACAATGACTGAACAAACAATTTATTTACAGGGTGTTGTTCTCAACGAAGCAACCCGCTGCACCCTGGCTGACCTCTGCAGACTCTGCAATGCCGATGTCGAGATGATTCACGAGATGATCGCTGAAGGTATCATCATCCCGGAAGGACAGTCAGAAGTGGAATGGCGATTTACGTCTCTTGCCATCAAAAGAGCTCAAACAACAATGCGACTCCAGCGTGATCTGGAGGTCAACCTGCCGGGGTGTGCTTTAATACTTGATCTGCTCGACGAACTGCAAGAATTACGCTGTCTTTCGCGACGCCGATGATCCGGATCTTCCTCGGTTTTTCTTCTCTTCGCCTTGAACCTGCTGACAACCCTCTTTCATCAAATCGATCTTGATTCGTTCTTGCTGGGGGGAATCGGGGGAGCTGCTCTCCTGATCCTGATCTTTCTGTGTGTCCTCAGTCAAGCCCATCGACGGCACTGGGTCCTGTCCCAGCGACTGGAACGCTTACAGGAGATCTCGCAGGACAGTGAATCCGAAATCGAACGCCTGCGAGCAGAACACAGACAGCTTACAAAAGAGGTACGGCAACTCAATGTAGAGAACATCTCTCTGCAGACAACCTGTAGCACCCTGCGGGAACAGATCCAGGAGCGTAATGAGCTGCTCACTGGAGTCCGCCGGCAGATTGAACAGGATTTCCAACTGTTAGCGGGGAAAATAATAACTGAGAAAGGCCAAACTCTTACTGCTCAACATACCTCTGCTCTTACCATGCTCCTTCGTCCCTTTCAGGAGCAGGTACTGGAATTTAAACAAAAGGTGGAAGAAATATACGACCGGGACCTCCGGGATCGGGTATCAATGCTAAAAGAAATCGAACATCTCAAATTGCTGAATCAACAGATAAGCATTGATGCAACCAACCTGGCCGAAGCTCTTCGTGGGAGCAGCAAGGTACAGGGACAGTGGGGAGAGTTGATTCTTGCCAAACTCCTTGAGGCGTCCGGCCTTCGCAACGGGAGTGAGTTTGCTTTACAGGTCAGCTGCAGGTCTGATGACGGATCAACTCTTCAACCGGACGCTCTGGTTTACTTACCTGAAAACCGAACGGTCATTATTGATGCCAAGGTTTCACTCAACGCTTTTGTCGAAGCCTGTCACGCGTCTGACGAGGCAGCCAGAACACAGCAGATCAGGTTACATCTCGATTCGATCAAACGACATATCAAACTCCTGGCAACCAAGCAGTATCAGCAGTTACCGGGCCCAGGCGCCCTTGACTTTGTCTTGCTTTTCATGCCCGTTGAGGGAGCCTTTCAACTCGCACTGGATCATGACCCTGAGATCCTTCTTTCAGCCATGGAACATAAAATTATCCTGGCCAGTCCGTCCACTCTACTTGCGATTCTGCGCACCATTCATCATCTCTGGAGAATGGACGAGCAAAACAGAAACAGTTTACTTATTGCCAAACAGGCCGGTAATCTTTATGATAAGTTCGTTGGTTTTATCGAAGTCTTTGAAGAAATCGGGCTTCGCCTCAATCAGACTCAGCAGGCATGGCACACGGCCCGAAACCGTTTAAGCACGGGTCGGGGCAACCTGATAGCCCGCACTGAAGCCCTGAAACATCTGGGAGTGCAGACAAACAGAAAGCTCCCGGATTCCATAAAAGACACGTCACATACCACCG
>JAAYDD010000167.1 GCA_012729435.1 Desulfobulbus sp. | reverse complement strand
GAACGGTCCGCCCTGTTTGTGGCAACTCTTACCTCTTTCATGGGACCGTTTATGATTTCAGCGGTCAACGTGGCTCTTCCTGCCATTCAAAGTGAATTGAACATGACAGCTGTGGAGTTGAGCTGGGTAGCCACCTCCTATTTACTGGCCGTTGCTCTTGTACTGTTGCCGGCGGGTAAAGTGGCTGACATGTATGGACGAAAAAAAATCTTCAGCCTCGGCCTGTTTGTCTACACTCTGACATCCACTGCAGCAGCCTTTGCAACGAACACCTTCCTGCTGCTCCTGCTGCGCGGAGCACAGGGTGTCGGGGCAGGTATGTTCGTCACCACCGGCATGGCTATCTTAACCTCGGTCTTTCCGGCACATAAACGGGGACAGGCGATCGGCATGTATGTTGCCGCCGTGTATATCGGGCTCTCTGTCGGACCGTCTGTCGGCGGTCTGCTTGTTCAACACTTCGGATGGCGTTCAATTTTTCTTCTCATGCTGCCGCTTGGGGCGGCATCAAGTGCTATCACCTTTCATTTTCTTAAAGGTGAATGGGTTGATGAGCGTCAGCAACGCTTCGACTTTAACGGTTGCCTGATCTATACGACCGCACTTCTCGCTCTTATCATCGGGGTCACAATTCTGCCGTCCAATACCGGTCTTCTTCTCATACTCCCGGGAATTACGGGGTTGCTCGTCTTCTTTTACCACCAGAAACGAGCCTCCTACCCCTTATTTGAAGTACACCTCTTTACAAACAACCGCACCTTTGTCTTCTCAAGTCTGGCCGCCCTGCTGAATTACTCGGCAAACTTTGCCATCACCTTTTTAATGAGTCTGTACCTGCAGTATCTCAAGGGACTGCCTCCGCAGCGTGCCGGTCTCTTGCTTGTGGCTCAGCCGATAATGATGGCACTTTTTTCCCCGCTGGCCGGCCGACTTTCAGATCGGATTGAGCCACGGCTCATTGCTTCTGCCGGCATGGGGATCACTGTGATCGGCATGGTGATATTCACCGGTCTTGGCTATGGAACCGATCTTTCAGTTATTGTGACGAATCTCCTTTTACTGGGCTTTGGTTTCGCCCTGTTCTCTTCACCGAACACAAGTGCAATCATGGGATCAGTCACCAAAGAACATTACGGCACCGCATCCGGTATTGTGGCCACCATGCGGCTCATGGGACAGATGACAAGTATGGCTATCGCCACAGTGGTACTTGCCCTGCTCATCGGACATGAACCAATCAAACCGACCAATTTTGACCGGTTTCTCATCAGTATCCGCGTCGTCTTCACTATTTCTGCACTGTTGTGTTCAGTCGGTGTTGCCTTTTCTCTGTTCCGCGGACGTCTTCGTCAGGATAACGGCGGGTGATTCACTCATCTCTGTCGCCAGCCTGCACATCAACCGGTGACAACAGCTTCTCCAGAATAATTTTCCTGTTCGTATTGTTTTCGTGCACCGAGTCGTGGTGATGAGCAACCTTTCTCTCCGGAGTTTTCAGCAGCAGTAGTCCCTCCATGGAAAAGCGATCACGTTAACCGGAAGATGTCTCTCCGGCACAATCAAAGTTTTCTAGGGCCCTGCCAAGATCAATCATGCCTTGCAACTGTCTTCTTCCCTGCCGCAGAGAAGACAATACCAGAGAAAAGTGTCTGATAATCTGATCATCCTTATCAAGCATACTCTCCATCTTGGTCAGCAGATGCTCTCCCTGCGAACAAAAAATATCCAGATCCAGCAAAACCCGTTTTCGTTTTTCCTGCTTGTTCTGTTCTGCAGTGACAACGGGCAGTAATCGCTGAATTGAAAGCTCAACGAGCAGATCACGGCGAATGCCGTACATTCTGGCCGTGTTATCAAGAGCAGCAAGCGAATTCCGGCTGAGAACATAGGTCTTCTGCTGCCGTTTATGTATGACCGCCCGGTAATCAGCAGCATTGCTGGCAATCTGAGCCAACACCTCACGATCTTCGATGAGTTGATCGAAAAGTGTTTTTTGTTTGAGTCCAAGCTGATTGGCAACAAGACTTAACAGATTTATGACATGCTCAGACAGCTTGAACGTTGCCCGCACAGACTGTCGACCTTTCAAAGCCTCAGCCGTCAGATCATTCAAGGCTGCAGTTCCTCTATCCTGAACCTGTTTCATTTTATTCATTGTGATCTCCATCCTGTAAAAATGAATTACTATCAACGTAACAATCATTATTAGTAATGCAAAGAAAAAATTACTAATCCTGTTGACCATCATAATATGAGAATTATATTTCAAACAGAAATTACACATACAACTCCATTCATACGGAAAACTTTTTCCACCCACACACAGGAGGACACGAGATGGCACACCACTGGCATGATATTCATCATCTATTCGGCGCCATGGATTTTTTCCGCAATCAGATGAACAGTTTACTTCAGGATGCTGACAGATCATACATCACTGACAGAAGCTGGGGAATTCGTGATGGATTTCCCCGGACCAACCTGAGTGATACCGGAGACAATCTGGAGCTGTTTGCAGAAGTTCCGGGGGTCAGTAAAGAAAAACTCAACGTTAAAATCCAGGGAAACTATCTGGAAATCAGCGGGACAAGACTGGCAGCCAGTCCGGAAGGTTATACACTGCATCGGAATGAACGGGTTTCCTCGTCCTTTTCGCGCAGCTTTACTTTACCGTATGAAGTTGACGCCACGAAAGTCACAGCAACCCTGAATGACGGCATTCTCAAGATTGTTCTGCCAAAATCGGAGGCTGCCAAACCACGTCAGGTGACGATATCGTAAGAAAACTGATGATTGATTGATAACGAGGAGGAACCCAAGATGAGTGAGAGTGAAATTATTGCCCGCAGTGAGCAGCCAGCAGACGTGGTCAGTCAACTACCGACAGTGGCTCCGCCGGTGGATACCTTTGAAAATGAAAAAGAAATTCTGCTGCATGTTGATCTGCCAGGAGTACAGAAAGACGCGATTGTCATCAACATCGATAACGGTAAGCTGACACTCTCTGCTGTTCGTTCTGTCCCGACAGCAGGTGCACAGGCATGGCGGGAGATAGCAGACGTTCAATTTCGCCGGATTTTCGCTGTACCGCAAAGTATTGATGTCAATAACGTCCGTGCAGAACTGAAAGACGGTGTTCTTTGCCTGCATCTGCCTAAATCAGAAGCAGCCGGCCCGAGACAGATTGAGATCACAACCGGCTGATCGTTTTCATAAAAACTGTTGATTTTACACATCAGACAGGAGAAAGGAGCTTGCCATGGAATTCAAAAAACTTGCACCTTGGAACTGGTTCAAAAAAGAAGAAGAAATCGAGCATGCGGTACCGGTGAAGCATGCTGCAAAGAGCGGTTACTTTCCAGAACGGTACTATGATCCGACTCTGTCGATCCATCGCGATATTGACCGGTTGTTTGATCAGTTTTTTCATGGATTCGGCGTACCCGCCTTTGGTCGGCACAGAGAATGGCCCGGTATTGATTCAGGCATGCTCAAACCAAAAATTGACCTGGCAGCCAGCGATGACGAGTACTTACTCACCGTAGAAATTCCTGGCGTAGATGAAAAAGATGTTTCCATCGACATCACAGGCAACACCATGACGGTTCGCGGTGAGAAGCGACAGGAAAAAGAAGAGAAAGAAAAAGATTACTACCGTATTGAGCGCAGCTACGGCTCCTTTCAGCGGGTCCTGTCTTTACCGGAAGATGTGGATCAGGATGCGATAAAGGCCGGCTTTAAAAATGGCATTTTATCCGTCACTATGCCGAGAAAAGCTGTACAGAAGGGAGAGGTGAAACAGGTCACGATCAATACCGCCGAATAAGAACCGGCTTTCACAACTGCAGGGCTCAATGATCGAGCATCGTTGAGCCCCTCTCTGTTATCTGTTGATGACAGTTCGAAATCACCTGTATCTCTAAAGTGCTTGCGGTACCAAACAATCCTGATCAGTCAGCAACCGGACCGACTGCCTCAATCCATGGTTCCCAGTCTTGACCGCAGGAAAGAAGTACCGCATAGCGCGGCGTCTGAAGCTGGCGTGAAGACTGGCTGTGTCGGGTGACAAGTGACTCGATCGCTGAACGGAACTTCAGTGGGACATGTATTGATGACAGATGGATTGAATCAATAAAACCAGAAACAACCGTACGACCGTCTTCTTTTCGTACCTGCACCTGCACCACTCCCGGCAGGATGAAGTACTGTGACGAATTACTGTAGAACTTCTCAAGTTCTTCCGGGTGGGTACCGGCATCAACAGCAAACAGGCGCGACAGACTTCTCTCTTCCAACTCCACTCTCTTATATGCCGCAAGCCTTGAAGCGCGTCCACTCCTGTCATCTGAATTATCTTGAGCGGGCGTGTTCTCTTCTGCAGACAGCTGTCCGGCTCTGCGCACCGCCTCTTTGAATGCAGGACCGTTTTGTTCAAATACTATATACACCGGTCGTTTTTCCGGTCGCAGGTTTTCCCGCTGTCGGTCTGCTGATAACGGATCCACTGAAAAACCCAACCGGCGCAACTTTTCACCCGTCAGCCAGAACGGTGTTCCATGACGATCTTCTGCAGCCTCATGTCCCAATACCCGCCAGTGAAGTTCCAGCCGCAGTCCGGCCTCTTCAAAACCGGGATTTCTCAGCATGGGGAGTTCACGCTCTGTCAGCCAGAGCCGGGCTTTCGGCTGCCCCTTACGATTTGACTTTACATGGAGAAAGATGCTGTAATTCACACCAACCAGCAGGATGCACGCGGCTAACAATAACAGCAGAGTTCTTCTTGTCATTTGTATGACAGCCTCTGATGGTTTTGTTGGAGCACAAGGTATCGCAACAGCTTCAACCCCATAAATATGAGTATGGCAACCGCTCCGATAGCAAGGAAGAACTGGTAGCGCGGCATCCAGTCCCACCACCAGTCATAGCACTTGATAAAAAGGAAAAACGTAAAAAACACATAACCGGTGTTCACCGTTTCGTTCCATCCGGCGAAAATTCCCGCCGCAATGAACAGTCCACTGCCAATGAAACCGACGAGCTGATAGATGGTCTCAATATGTTCGACGGGCAGTTTGAGATCACTGATTTCCCCCCAACTGCTGAGAACAAGAACCGGCAGAAAAAAAAGAAGCAGTGCACAGATTCGATACGCAGAGGAAAAACCGGAACTGGAGCGGTGCGGTATCAGAGAAAGCAGGAAAAACAGGAGAGCAGCAGTAAAGAAGTGTTCCGGATGTTCATAAAAACCAATCCAGTACCACCCTCTCCACATCATCGCCAGAGCCGCAAGAAAACAGGAAGCGCTTATTATACCTGCTGCAAGCAGTAATCTGCTTGTCACCGCGTAGGCCAGAATAAAGGCGAATGCGGCATAGGCGGCCATGAATGAAACTGCAGGAAAACAGTTATATATCCTGCCCAAGAAAAAGACGTTGAGCACAAAACAAAGCCAGGTTATCACAGCCGGTAACCTGGCAAGAGGAGCTGACCTCCGGATCATGGCTGTGACCGTGGTACATAAAAGCCCCAGGAACGGAGCTCCTGCTAAAATTTGCACCTGGGTGGAGGTCGGCAGGCCGCCCCAGTATTGTGAATAGAAAAAAAATACACCGGCGGCCAGAGCAAGTGTTCCTAAAGAGGCCGTGATGGCTAACCCGAGGGTCAGCTGTTTTTCTTTCGTGGTCGCATCAATGTCAAAAACAGCTGCAAGATACCGGAGTACCTTTTCGTGATAACGTGCAACATCGGTCTGCTGTTCATGGGTCAGAACCAGCACCTGTTCCTGCTGAAGAAGTGCAAGTTCCCGTCTGAATACGCTGATCTCATCCGCGCGGTGCTGCGCTTCGACCTTGGAGCGAATCTGTTTTCTGAATCCGGATAAACAGTTCTGTTTTTCCTCACTCATTTTCCAAGAAACTGTTGTATGGCCCGGCTGATATGTTCAATCTGCTGAGGACAGACTGAATGCTCCATGGGATACGTTCGAAATGTGACGGAATACCCCTTTTCCTGCAGAAATTCGGCGGCATTGATCCCCAGGGCGATAGGGACTACCGGATCATACTGACCATGATGAATTTCGACGGGCAGCTGACGATTGACCTCATTAAGGGTGATTGTGCCGCTTGTTGCAAAATAGGTGGACATTGCAATCAGTCCGCCAAGAGGTTGCGCCCGGCTGAGGCTGACCTGGTAGGCAACAGCTCCTCCCTGTGAGAACCCGGCGAGGATCACCCGCCGGCTGTCGATTCCACGTGCCAGTTCGCGATCGACGAACTCATGGATGGCGTCGGCTGAAATCATCAGCTGGGGAATATCGACCCGCCGATTGATATCCATTTCAAAGATATCAAACCAGGCCGGCATAACAAAACCGCCGTTCACCGTCACAGGTCTTGACGGTGCGTGCGGAAAAATAAAGCGGATACCAAGTTCCGGAGGAAGATTGAGTTCGGGAATAATTGGCGCAAAATCGTGGCCATCCGCACCTAAACCGTGCAACCAGATGATTGCCGCATCCGGGTCGGCGGTTGTTTCCAGTTCAATAGCGGGAAGTAATGACATAAACGACTCCGATGTGTGGTAAAGGGTCAGAGGGCGGGCGATGCAGAATTCGAATCGGGCCTTCGCCCGGCAAGCCCGGCAACAGGAACTTTTTTTAAGTAAAATGTTGTGACAACAGGCCGGTAATGGTATGCCCTGTCAGTTTGTTTTCCGATCCGCATCCTGATACAGCTGAAATCAGAAGCAGAAACTGTTACGTTTCGGTACACGAACTTTTTCTTGACGACCGTGTTTGCAGTTTACATAAATTATCCCCAAAAATCCTCCTTTATCTCGGTTTTGACCCTGACGTGTCATACGGTGTGTCCGGAAAATATGCGGCCTAAGCTTTTAACAAGGGGTGATCCCAGCCGATTCTTCAGTTTTTCCTCTAATTGAACACCATGAACAAAATTACATATTCCCGCCGAATTATTCTGGCCTCAGTGTTTATTGGAATGGCCTGTCTCGCTGCAGGCATCTACTATCTCTTGAATCGTGAACAACAGCCGGCCTACATGACAGCGCCGGTCGTTCGAGGTTCTGTAGAAACAACCGTACTGGCCAGCGGTACAGTGGAATCGGTCAATATGGTCAGTGTTGGAGCCCAGGTATCAGGACAGTTGAAATCACTGAAGGTCGATCTGGGCGACACTGTCAAAGCCGGACAGCTGGTGGCCGAGATTGACAGTTTACCGCAACAGAACACTCTGCGAACCAAAACAGCGGCATTAAGTGCCATCCGTGCACAAAAAGAAGCCAAACAGGCATCATTAGCCCTGGCGGAACTGAAATATCGGCGGCAGATGCAGATGCTGGCCGGCGACGCTTCCTCCCGGGAGGAGGCTGAGACCGCTGAAGCTGATCTCAAAGTGCTGCGAGCTGAGATCAATGCCCTTGATGCGCAGATTGAACAGGCTAAGCTCGCAGTGGATACTGCTCAGCTGGACCTGGGGTATACGAAGATCAGTTCACCTCTTGACGGTGTCGTTGTAGCGATTGTGACCAAAGAGGGACAGACTGTTAATGCCAACCAAACAGCTCCGACCATTATCAAGGTGGCGGAGCTTGACCGCATGACCATCAAGGTCGAAATCTCGGAAGCGGATATTATTCGTGTCAGACCGGGGCAG
>JAAYDD010000166.1 GCA_012729435.1 Desulfobulbus sp. | reverse complement strand
GTTTCAGGCCGTACAAGGTGGGCGGAATCCATCGACATATTCCGGAGATAGAGCAGGAACTGTCCATTGCCGCCGGCCAGCCGGTCACTATTTCCTTCACCCCTCATCTCCTCCCATTATCACGGGGGATTCTCAGCACGATTTATGCCTCGCTCACTAAAAAGGGTAAAGAGACGGATCTCCACTCTCTGTACGAACAAGTTTATGGAGAAGAACCTTTTGTACGGATACTGCCCTCCGGAACTCTGCCTGCTACACAGTATGTTCGCGGCTCTAACTACTGTGATCTTTCACTGCAAAAGGATGAGCGTACCGGCCGGCTGATCGTCATGTCCGCCATTGACAACATCGTCAAAGGTGCCTCTGGTCAGGCTATACAGAACATGAATCTTATGAATGGATTTCCTGAAACAGAAGGCCTCCTCGGTGCACCGTTTTTCCCCTGATGCTACGGAACGTCCGCCTGCTCATCACCTACGATGGCAGCAATTATCACGGTTGGCAGCGACAACGGCAGGGCGAGGCAACCATACAGGCAACCCTGGAGGATTCGTTATCACAAATCTGCAATGAACCCATAACGTTGCATGGGGCAGGACGAACTGATGCCGGGGTTCATGCTCTTGGTATGGTTGCTCACTTCCACACCTGCTCATCCGCTCCGCTTGTTGCCTTTTGCAAGGGGCTCAACGCTCTGGTTCCGAGGGACATCCGTATCCTCAAAGCTGAAGAAGCCCCTTTGGACTTTCACAGCCGTTTCAGTGCCTGTGCCAAAACATACCGTTACGATTTTTTCACAGGTGCGGTTCAGATCCCGGCAACCCGCCTGTACCAGGCGCATTGTCCCGGCAGGTTCAACCCCGATCTTCTGCAAACCGCCTTCAACCATCTCATAGGCACCCACGATTTTTCCAGCTTTGAACGCTCCGGGTCTCGTGATAAAGAAGTTCTTTCCGGACGCGGAGCGGTCCGGACGCTCTTTCATGTCTGCTGCACCCCAACACTTGGAACGGCTGATCAATGGTCATTTCATTTTACCGGTGATGGTTTCCTCCGTCAGATGGTCCGTATTCTTGCCGGGACGCTCATAAGTATTGGCCAGGGAAAAATAAGTGCCAACGCAATGGAGGCAATCCTAGCCGCACAAACCCGAACCGCCGCCGGTCCAACCGCTCCGGCGTGCGGGCTCTTTCTTGAACAGATCCACTATACGCAGCCCATCCTCTGCCCTTGCTCCTGAACGATGTTTGTCCCCAGCCAACCCCTTATTCTTGCCTCAAGCTCTCCGCGGAGAAAGGATCTGCTCAGCCTGACAGGCCTTGCATTTCAAATTGTACCGGCCGTGATTGATGAGTCGTCTCTTCCTTCTGAGGAACCGGAGGATTTTGCAAAGCGGATGGCAACAGAAAAAGCTCTTCAGATTGCTCATTTGTACACGGAAGCCTGTGTTGTCGGTGCCGACACTGTGGTTACACATGGAAACCGAATTTTCGGCAAGCCCCGGAATCAGGAGGAGGCTTTGACAATGCTGAAAAGCCTTCAGGGAAAAACGCATACAGTCATCACCGGTTTCGCACTGATGATGAAACATCGCGGAATGTTCAAGGCGGATACTGAGGTTACAGCTGTTACCTTCGGTACCTTTGATGAAGCAGTTCTCACATCTTACGTGGGGACTGGCGAGCCGATGGACAAGGCTGGAGCTTACGGCATCCAGGGAGCAGGCGGTTTCCTTATCCGTGAAATCTGTGGCTCATACAGCAATGTCGTGGGGTTGCCCATGCTGCCCATCGTAGAGATCCTTCTCAGGTGGAATTGTATCCGACCGGATCAAGGTCTGAGACCGCCCCAGCTTCCGTTTGACTGAAAATCATATCTCGTGGACCTCATCGGCCCTATTCCATAAGAACAATGAACCGAATTCCGCCCGGCTCCTTTAGTTTATCTCCCGCGGATCGTAAAATCAGACGCACCAGGACCCATCTTGTCGGACAACATATCACACTCTTGTACCAGACCCATCGCCGTAGAATCCGGCACAACAACACAAAATTCTTATGATGTGAAATCGTATATACTCTGCATGAACCCGGCTCTCAAATGACCGACCGGCCTGCAGGACAGAGAAGACTGTTGCCCGTCATGTCGACGCCACTTCCACCCGAACAACAATTAATCTGCTCAATGCCGGAGAAAACGTGATACACTATTGGAGGCAGGATACAGAGAAAAGTCAGCCGGTGTGGGATTGAGTGAGTGACGGATCGCTTGTCCAGATAAAATTTGCCGATGATTTTTCATTACGTTCTCGTACAGGCTCCAGGGAAAATGGCCCGGAAGGTTCATCCTTATTCACTGCCATGAAAACACAAAAAATAGACTCATGCCCATGAGTTATTCCGTTTTCATAGAGCTGCCCGCATGTATTCACTGCCTGCACTCGATCTGTCTGCTGAAACCTGTCATACTGACGTCGTTCCTGCAAACCTGGAGCGGCTCTAGTGTCCGGTGAACCTTTCAAGAGAACAGGTCACCTGAATCTGACAGGGATTCTTGTTATGCAAAGAAGAAGCGTCTATCATCCTGACATGGACTGTGCAAAGTGGGATTCTCTGGACTCGGAGTAACATCGGACAACCGGCTCTTATCCGTCATTTCCCGTTACCTGATTGCCATACCGCAGCCCACCGGGAGCACACAATGACCGGCTTTCCTCCACACCAGTCTGACCCTGTCTGCCTGATAACGACGTCATCCTTTGCCTCTTACAGTAACATGGTCATGGCACGGAACATAAAAATTGTGTTAAACAATGACAAACAGTGGGTACTTCGTTTTTTAATGTCCAGGCCTGTTTGCCGGATAAACCACACAGCTTTTTAGATGGCCATCACCCCGGATCAATGTTTCCCGTCTGATTTGACATCGGATGGATGTTTAATAAAATAGTGATGACACTGCACTCTGTGATAAACATTGCCTCCTGCCTTTCCGCGAGAAAGTGGGCGGACAACCCGTTGGCAGCAATTTCTGACATTTTTTTTGGTTCCGGTTCATCGGAGCAACCGTAACCAGTCAACAATAAAACGGTCTGACACAGCAGTTCCCGATATCCCACTAGGCCCTGTTTTTAGGGGATATGAGGAATCGGCTTTCGTAAACTTTTTGGAGCAATCGCATGATGGTACGGCCGGCTGGCCACGTTACGGCGGAACACCGGCCAC
>JAAYDD010000165.1 GCA_012729435.1 Desulfobulbus sp. | reverse complement strand
AACAGAGGGACGCTCGTCACTGCGTAGCAGATCAAGTGAGAGATGAGCCGGGTCATTGATAAGCAGACTCAGCAGATCAGTGCGGGTGATCACTCCGACGATGCGATCGTCACGTGTGACCGGTAAAAGACGCTGACGATTTTCAACGATCAGCCGCTGAATGTCAAAGAGAGTACCGCTTTCCGGAATAGTGGCGATATCGGTGGTCATGAAATCAGCCACAGGTTTGTCGCCTAACTTATGAAAAATTGTCTTTTCAGCGACTCGGCGGGAGATCATTCCGAGAAGACCGCAGGGATCCTCTCCGTTGCTGCCGGTCCGCACCACCGGCAGCACGGTGACATTGTAACGGGTCATCAACTGGTTTGCCTGGTCAATACTCACCTCCGGAGTGACGGTGATGGCGGGAGCGCTCATGATTTCACCGGCCATGGCTTTGGGACGGACATGGCGATGGAGCAAGCCGATCAATCGCTCTTCAGCTTCGATGATTGTCAGGTTACGGATCGTGGCAGAAGCTGCGGTGGCATGGCCGCCACCCCCGAATTCCCTGGCAACGGTGCCGACATTCACTTCAGGTATACGGCTTCGTGCAATAAGGTACGTTCGCTCGCCCATGCTCAGCAGTGCGAAGACCACATCAATATTGTCGAGTACCATGAGCCGCTGGACAAGAACTGCAAAATCATCCACGTAATCCGGCATGGTCAGTTTGCTGACCACCACCGTAACGCCGCGAATGACGTAAGTCCGGGCTTCCTGACGGAGTTGTCCGAGCAGGCTGATCTGTTCGGAAGACAGCTCACGGGAAATGAACTGGCCGATGATATCCAGATTGGCGCCATGCGCCAGCAGCCATGAGGCAGCCTCCAGGTCTTCCGGACAGGTGGAAGAGTGCAGGAAACTTCCGGTGTCCTCGTAAATACCCAGTGCCATGAGTGTGGCTTCATCCGGAGAGGGAACGATTCCTTTTTCCTGAAAAATACGGGTGAAAATCGTTGTCGTGGAGCCGACCGGCTCGATACGTTCATAAGAACCGTGAAGATCTGTTCCGGTATCGGGATGGTGGTCATACAGATGAACCGTGACAGCAGGATCGGTTAAACATTCTGCCAACCTGCCGATCCGGTCGGCCTGCCTGGTATCCACAATGATCAGGCGTTGCACCCTGCTTAAATCAACATGCTTCACCTTTGTGAATGCATAGATGTTCCGGAACTCCTGGGCCAGATAGTCGCGGACGGATTTGTCCTGCGACCCGGGAAAGACGAGAACAGCCTCCGGATACAGCTGTTTGGCTGCGACCATGGCGGCCAGAGCATCAAAGTCAGCGCCGATATGTGTGGTGATGATATCCATAGCCGCGATTATACACTACTCAAAAGGTCTGTAAAGACATGGCCCTGCCGTGCAGGGACATCCGGGGGGTGTGCCGTATAAAGTTTCTGTAATATCGGTCAGTTCTGCTGATGCTGCCCGGGACGGAAAAATTGATAGGTGATCTTGTCGTATACCGGTGTCTGTCTTGAAGGAAGCAGGCTGGGCAGTGTTTTTGAAGAGTAAGAATTACAATTCTTTCTTTTGTTGCTGCTTGACAACTAACTGTGAATGCACTATTTTGGATCGATTCACTCGGAGGCGGGTGTAGCTCAGTTGGTAGAGCACAAGCTTCCCAAGCTTGGGGTCGCGGGTTCGAGTCCCGTTGCCCGCTCCAGACAGAGATCTGTCCGATAGTGCTGCTGTGTTCATTCTGCAGATTCTACAATAGCATGCACCGGTGGTTTTTGAAAGTGGGCTCTGCCCGCTTTTTTTATTGCCTCTTCACATTGTGTTCGTGGTCGGACGGGAAAGCTTATAAGGGCATAACGAAAAGAAGAAGGTTGAAAGTAACGGTTTGTAACGAATGGGCGATGACTCGGAACGAATTATAGCAAGTATCCAGGAGTTTGCCGATCCTCTGTTGGCTGACCTTGGCATGGAACTCGTTGAGGTTCAGTTTCGGAGGGAAGGGCACGGATGGGTGCTTCGTCTTTTCATAGACAAGGAAAATGGCGTTACCATAGACGACTGCGCTGAGGTGAGTCGTGAGATCAGCGCCTATCTCGAGGTTGAGGATCCGATTGAACACGCCTACCATCTTGAGGTCTCTTCGCCAGGGTTGGAACGACCGCTTCGAAAGCGTGAAGATTTCAGTCGGTTCTCCAATCGACTGGCTCGCCTTAAACTTCATGAACCTGTCAATGGACAGTATGTTCTCATCGGTACTCTGCTTGGCCTTGAGGGTGAGTCAGTGATGCTGGCGTTGGATCATGAAATCGTTCATATCGATTTGGAAAATATAGTAAGGGCGCGACTAACGTTGTAAGGTCCACATCGTGGATGTGCGTGGAATTGGTCGCCTGGTTGGAGTCAAGTATGGTGGGAACTGAAAATCTTAAACGGATTGTCGATCAGATCTGTCGGGATAAGGGGATTGATCGGGCTCTGCTGATTGATGCAATTGAAGAAGCTGTCCGTTCTGCTGTCCGGAAAAAATATGGAAGCCGTCGGGACATCGAAGTGCAGTTCAGTGAAGACTCGGGAGAGGTCGAGGTCTTTCAGTATCGGACGGTTGTAGAAGAGGTGCTTGACGAAGAGACAGAGATCTCCCTGGAAGATGCGCGACGGCTGGATCCGGAAGTTGAGCTGGATGATGATCTGGGCGAGAAACTGGATAACGTTGCCGATCTTGGCCGGATCGCGGCCCAGTCGGCAAAGCAGGTGATTATTCATCGAATGCGTGATGCTGAGCGTGATGTCATCTATGATATGTACAGGGATCGCGAAGGTACTATCGTCAATGGCATTGTGCAACGCTTTGAACGGGGCGACATGATCGTTAATCTCGGGAGAACTGATGCCGTTCTGCCGCGAGACAATCAGATACCTAAGAGGTCCTACAAGCAGGGTGATCGTATTCGCGCCTACCTGCAAGAGGTGCGTCGAGACGCTCGGGAAGGTAAATACCGGGATTCCCAATTAATTCTCAGCAGAACCTGCAATGAGTTTCTGGTCAAGCTTTTTGAAATGGAGGTCCCCGAGATAGCCGAAGGTATTGTGAAAATTATGGGTGCCAGTCGCGAACCCGGATTTCGGGCCAAAATTGCGGTGTCATCCATTGAATCGGATGTTGATCCGGTGGGAGCCTGTGTCGGTCTTAAGGGATCCCGTGTACAGAATGTTGTCCAGGAGCTGCAAGGTGAGCGGATCGATATCGTTCCCTGGAGTCCGGATCCAGTGAAGTACGTGTACAACGCCCTGGCCCCGGCGGAGGTGTCGATGGTGATAGTCGATGACGAGAAAAAATGCTTGCTCGTGGTTGTACCCGATGACCAGTTGTCTCTTGCCATCGGAAGGCAGGGGCAGAATGTCCGCCTTGCCTCGCGACTTTTGGGATGGAGGATCGATGTCAAGAGTGAATCGAGGTATGCGAACTCAGAAACTGCGGGCTACCGGGAGCTGCTGACGGTTGAAGGAGTTGATGAGAGTCTGGCAGACCGGCTGTTCGGAGCCGGGATAACTTCTGTGAAACAGATGGTAGAGGCTGATGCTGAAAAATTGGCGGCTGCAATCCGGATGGATTTGGATAAAACTATGGCCTTGCAACTGATGGCTGCCCAGGCCCAGCTTCAACAGGATCAGCAGGCTGAACCGGCAACGGATGAGGCTGCAGGGACGGAAGGCACCGTAAGCTGATGCGAAGAGGGCATGTACCAATCCGAACTTGTCGGGGATGCGGGAGAAAGGTTTCCCGGGCTACCTTACTGCGTTTTGTTTTAGTTGAGGGAAACCTGGCAGAAGATCTTCAGACTGTGCGGACAGGACGAGGAGTTTACTGCTGCAATGACCCTGTTTGCCGGGCTCGTCTGATGAAAAGCAAGAAAATCGGAAATCGGACTGAACCTGTGCGGTGACTGACTGATGAAGGGAGTGTTTGATGAGTAAGGTTCGTGTTTACGATCTCGCCAAGGAGTTTGGGCTGAAAAGCAAGGAATTAGTGGACAGGTTGGTGGCAATGGGCTACCCGGTAAAAAGTCATAGTTCTAGTGTCGATAGTGATATGGCCGCAGATATTCGAAATAAAATAAAAGGTTCAGTGGCTCCTGGTGTTGCAGAAGGTCGTATCGAAATGCGAAAGGAGCCTGAACAGGCCCCCAAAGGCAGGGTTGTTGTCCGTCGTCGATCCAGGGCCGAGAAAGAAGAGGCAGCCAGGAGACAGGAGGAGGCCGAAGCCCAGGCGTTCGAGGAAGAAGTCCAGGCGCTCGAAGCACGTCTTCAGAGAGCAAGTGCAGAGGAGATGCCCGCTACAGAAGAAATCGTAGCACCGGAGCCGTCTGAGCAGGAGGTTGTTGAAGCTGCTCATTCCGATGCTGAGATGCCAGCGCCGGAACAGGAGGCCGTATCTCCTGCAGAGCGAAATGACGAACCCTTTGTCGCCGAAAAAGTTGAAGAGACAGCGGTTGAAGAGGCGGCAGTTGAAGAAGCGCAGGTTGAAGAGACGGCTGTTGAAGAATCAGCAGCTGCTGAGGCGACGATTACGCAAGCCGAAGCAATTGATACTGTCACCGATGATGTGGCGGAAAAGACTGAGGAAGAATCTGCATCACCTGCTGAGGACACGGTTGTTGAAGATGTTTCTGAGACGCGGAGGCAGTTGGCCAAGATCGTCGGTCGTGTTGCCATACCTGTCTCTGGAAAACGGCAAAAAACAGGAAAAAAGCCGCCTCCCCCGACACAGGTTTCCGGCGAGGCTACCCCGGTTGAAATCCCGCCGGGGATTGGTGATGTACGGGGAGACAAGGGGAAGAAAAAAGGCAAAAGGCCTGTTGACCTCCAGTCTGACGATGATGAGCAGGGTAAGAAAAGTCCTGTGAAAGGCCAAAAGAAGGCAAGAGGCCGATTGGACTTTACTGCTGATGGCGATACCGAGTTCATGCGTCCCCGCAAGGGCAGGAAGAAGAAGGACTCAATAAAGAAAGACCAGCCGATACCGCAGGTTGCAGACACGAAGGCCATTAAAAAGAGAATCAAGGTGGTTTCCACCATCAGCGTGGGGGACCTGGCTAAACGCATGGGGGTCAAGGCCAGCGAGATTATCTCCGCCTTGATGCACCTCGGCGTCCTTGCAACCCTTAACCAGGCTCTTGATGTCGATACGGCCGCTTTAATAGCGGCAGATTTCGGTTACGAGGTTGAGCAGGCCATGACCGAGGAACTCGAACTGGAAGCCTTGCAGGAGCAGGAGATCGAGATGGGCGGGGAGCCTTTGCCCAGGCCGCCGGTGGTTACTGTTATGGGACATGTTGACCACGGTAAAACGTCAATTCTCGATGCCATCCGCAAAACTGATGTTGTCGCCGGTGAGGCGGGCGGTATTACGCAGCATATCGGTGCCTATCATGTTCAGTCCCCTTCCGGGGATCTGACATTTGTTGACACACCGGGTCACGCTGCTTTTACTGAAATGCGATCAAGGGGGGCAAAGGTCACTGATATCGTTGTTCTGGTTGTTGCAGCGGATGACGGAGTCATGGACCAGACAAAGGAGGCCATTGCGCACTCGAAGGCAGCAGATGTGCCGATTGTGGTGGCTGTAAACAAGATTGATAAGGACAGTGCGGATCCGGAGCGGGTTAAGCGGGAACTGAGCGATTTTGGGCTGATCCCGGAGGAGTGGGGTGGGACCACGATATACTGTGAGACGTCGGCTAAAAAAGGAATCGGGATTGAGAATCTCATTGAATCCATCCAGCTGCAAGCCGAGATCCTGGAGTTGCGGGCAGATCCAACCCGTCGAGCGAAGGGAACTGTGATAGAGGCTCAACTTCACAAGGGCCGCGGACCTGTAGCAACGGTTCTGGTGCAGGAAGGAACATTGCGGCCCGGAGATAACTTTGTAGCAGGCAATTACAGCGGTAAGGTGCGCACTCTGACCAATGAACGGGGCGGACAGGTGCAATCGGCAGGGCCATCAATTCCCGTTGAGGTTCAGGGGCTTTCCGGTGTGCCACAGGCGGGTGACGAGTTCATCGTCCTTACTGATGAAAAGATGGCGAAGTCCGTGGCATCTGCCCGTCAACTGAAAGCCAGGGAAACAGAACTGGCCTCAGCCTCCAAGGTATCTCTTGAGAATCTGTTCGAGAAGATAGCCGAACAGGATGTCAAGGAACTGAGAGTTATTCTCCGCGCCGATGTCCAGGGTACTTTGCAGGCCTTTGGACAGGCAGCGGAAAATCTGTCCACGAAAACCATACGGGTTCGTTCGCTTCATGAAGGGACAGGAACCATCACTGAAAATGACATTCATCTCGCTGCCGCATCAGATGCCATCATTATCGGGTTCAACGTCCGTCCCGCGGTCAAGGTGAAGGAGCTGGCAGAACGGGAGGGAGTTGAGGTCCGTTCCTACGATGTCATCTACCATGCCCTTGAAGATATCGAAAAGGCGATGAAGGGTATGCTTGAGCCCGTTTATCAGGAAAGAGTGATCGGCACAGCCGAGGTCAGGGAAACGTTTCAGGTTCCGAAAGTGGGTACTGTTGCCGGTTGTGCTGTTATCGCCGGCAAGATTGAGCGTAATGCGCGGATCCGTGTGCTGCGGGACGGAGTGGTCATCTACACCGGGAAGATCGGTTCGCTGCGCCGATTTAAAGATGATGTCAAGGAAGTTCTTACCGGTTTTGAGTGCGGTATAGGCGTGGAACATTTCAACGACATCAAAATCGGTGACAATCTTGAAGCCTATGTTCTGGATGAGGTCGAGGCAACGTTATAAGCGGTACGATTATGTCTGTAGATCTTGATTTTAAACTGCCGGGTCTCGGACGGCCGGAGAGTTCTCGCCCGAAACGGGTGGCTGAAGCTATTAAGAATGAACTGACGGTTCTTCTTTTGCAAAAGGTGGCTGATCCGAGGTTGAGCGGAGTGAGGTTATCCCGGGTAACGGTGACTGCTGACCTCAAGTTGGCCAAAATATATTTCACTACGCCGGTCGGCCAGGACAGCGGAGTCGCGCTCAAGGGTATGAATCGGGCCAAAGGATTTTTCCGCAGTCACCTCGCCAGAGTGCTTAATCTGCGGTACACTCCTGACTTGCTGTTTTATTATGACAATCTCAATGAAGAGATCGGTCGTATCGATGATTTGTTTCGACAGATCGAGAAGGAGCGGAAGGATGAACAGCCCTGATCCGGATGTACTGGCAACGATTCAAGCAAAAGGGCATATCTTGCTCGCCACTCATTTCAATCCTGATGGTGACGCTCTCGGATCCCTGCTTGGAGCTGCCGATATTTTGCAGGGTATGGGCAAAAAGGTTTTTTGTTATCTTGAAGAACCTATTTCTCCGCTTTACCGTTTTCTGCCGGGTGCCGGCCAGATTCAAACTGACATGGACAAAGTCCGGGAGTTTGTTAACCTTGCTCAAGATGACTTTCTCGCCCTGTGCCTCGACTGTGGAGATATTCAGCGCCTTGGCCGGCATTATGAAGAATTCAGTCGTTTTCGTCCCCTGATGGTTATTGATCATCATAGAGGAAACAAAGGGTTTGGCGACGGGTTTTGGATTGAGGCGCATCGTTCTTCCACTGCAGAGATGGTTTATGATCTTGCAAAAGCACTCGGGGTGGAGGTTTCGACACGGGCTTCTGAGTGTCTGTTTGCCGCTATCAGTACCGATACCGGTTCTTTTCGATATGAATCGACGAGTAGCCATACGTTCAGTGTTGTCAGTGATCTGGTAAGCAGAGGAGTCAAACCCGAACAGATCGCCAATAGTCTGTACGACAACTATACACTGGGGCGTCTGCGGCTTATGCAGGAGGTCCTGGCGACTCTGGAGATGTATGAACGTGATCGTATCGCGATTATCCGGGTAACGCAGCATATGCTTGACAGGACTTTTACGACCATGGAAGACACTGAATATTTTATCAATCTTCCTCGGGCGGTAAGTTCTGTGCGAGTAGCTGTGTTTCTCAAGGAACTTGAACCCCTGCATGTTT
>JAAYDD010000164.1 GCA_012729435.1 Desulfobulbus sp. | reverse complement strand
AGCCATCCTGATCAAAACGGAAAGCGCCGGCACGTGAATAATAGATGGTATCGTCACCCGTCTCCTTGAGAAGAAAAAATCCGGCCCCCTCAATGGCGACATCAGTGTTGGAGGCTGTGGTTTCAAAGGTCCCCTGGCTGTAAATAGAGTCGATGATTGAGAGACCAACCCCGCGTCCCACCTGAGATGCGCCACCGGAGCCGTAGACATTACTTGATAACAGGTCTGAAAAGACACTGCGTGATCCTTTGAAACCTAAGGTGTTGGTATTGGCGAGATTGTTGCCGATAACGCTCATGGCTTGAGAGTTGGTGTTAAGTCCGCTGATTCCGCTGAACATAGCACTTTGGATACCCATGATAAACTCCTAAGCGGTTGATGTGAGAGGGCTGGTGCCTTGAATAAAGAGTGTGTCAAAGGGAAGGGCGACACTGTGTTCTCTGCAGATTGGCCCTGTACCCTGTTCTTATCTGGTCGGCTGAAACAATGTTTTGTTTTAGTTGTTTTTCAGCCTGCACTGCTATCTGTTGTCCGCTGGTTCCTGTTATAGGCTCCATGAATGGATGAAACGGTATATTCACCAAGGGCAGTGACGATTTTTGCCTCTCTTCCGCTTAAGTCAATGCCGGTCACCTCTGAACGCACCAGAGGTGAAACCGTGGCACTGTAGCCGTCGGCACCGGTTGCACTGATAGTGATGGAGTAGATACCGCTTGGCAGGGAGTTGCCGGTACTGTCCCTGCCTGTCCAGGTGAGAAAGTGGTTGCCCGCTGACAGGTCACCGGCTTTCAGAACCGCCACAGTCTGTCCGAGAGCATTATGAATGGATATCGAGGCGTCACTGACAGCACCGTCGATTTTGTAGCCGATTTGGACCGGAGCCGCCTGAAAGGAGAACTCACTTTCTTCAACCACAACCTCCTGACCGATCAGGCTGAGCGAGGAGAGCCGTTCTGAGTTGTTCTGGGCCATGGCCAGCAGTTTCATGGAGTCGTTGAGGTTAAACAGCTGCTCCAGTTGACTGTACTGCGCCAATTGTGCTGTGAATTCTGTGGGATCGGATGGATTGAGCGGATCCTGATGCTGCAGTTGTGCAACAAGCAGGGTCAGAAACTGTTCCTGGCCCAATGCGGAGGTTTTGGTGGCATTCGTTTTGGTTGTTGCCGTTTCGGTGCTGGTTATACCGGAAACAGATATCATGATGTTCTCCGTGCTTCAGATGAGGACATTTAAGATATTGCTGGATGTGGAGACGTCCGCTGCTGTCTTTTCATCTCTCATAGGGGAAGAAAACAGTTGCCGCCTGTTGGAGAGATCTGAAAAGGACGCGGCCTGATGCCGGGTGTCATGACCTTGAAAACGTTCATCGCCGGTTTGCTCCTGTGTTGCAACGGTGACTTCAACTTGGTGGAGATGTAACCCGTGCTCCTCCAGGGCATCACGCAGACGGGGCAGATGGCGGTCGATCATCTCCTGGGTTTGCGGGTTCTGTGTCAAAATATGAGCCTTCACATTATCCTGCTCAACCGTGATGGTCATGCGTACTTTCCCAAGCTCCTGCGGGTTAAGGCGTAACACCACTTCATGGGACTCCAGGCGGTGGTTGACGGTAAAGTGAGCGATCATCTGGTCTACCACCGTACTTTCCGGAACCACGAGTCCGGATGGAAGATGGAAGAAGGCCGGCTGCCCTGGGGCCAGACCGGCCGGAGCCGGTTGACCGGTAACCGGCGGCTGAAGGATGACCGGCTGGCTGTGATGAGATGACTGCTGTAGATCCGGTCTCTGCCCGACAGGCTGCTCATCAATCTCCTTCGTCGACTGTGCGGGCAGATGGCTGGGTTCGTGGTTTTCCTGCGACTGCCGACCGTTGACGTCCTGCTGTTCGCTGCTTTGTCCTGTTATTTTGCCTAAGGCCTCTTTCGGAAGACGGGACTGGATGTAGTGTGTGTCGGTATCCAGACGCTGAGCAGCTGCTCCGGTTCCGGAAGCAGCAGGGGTGTCAGCATCGTTTTCTTCACCTCCGGTCACTCCCTGTACCATGACCGTTTGCACCTTCTGCTCCTCGTTGAGTCGTGCGGTACCGTTGATCAGGGATTTGTCGAGAACAGTAGAAGACGTCTCCTGCGCCGCAAAGAAAGACGATGAGGCGAGATGTTTTTCATGGAGAAGCAGGTCGGCCGCGTTTGTTCTTTCCGCCGTTGTCAGCATGCCTTCATGACGAGCTCCTGCAGCCGGAGCCGGATCAGAGGAAGAGTCGAATACTGTGAACAGGTCTGTTTGGTGTTGTCCACGTTCTGCAGTTGCAAAGAAAAGCGACGGGTCTTTTTCGATATGAACGGATTGATCAGCCGCCTCCTGTAAAAAGAGCGCAGGTGGCGGTACAGCAGGGTTGAAGTGTGACGGGTTTCCCGAATGCATTTTTACAAGCATCTTCTCCCTTTGGTGAAACTTCCCGGGAACACCCTCTTTTGTTGCCGTATTCCGACGGGCCTCAGCACTGCTCTCTTCAGAGGGTTTGGTGTTCGGAGCCGATAATGCTGACGGCTGCCCGGGTCTGTCTGCTACCGGGTTCGGTTGAGCGTTTTTAGTCTTTAAAGGCCTGCCGACTCTTTGCTGTGCAGGCTTTACCGCCGTGGAGGCGGTGGTTTGGCCGGCAGCTTCTTTTTGCTGCATTGCCTGGTTGAGACTGACAGCAAACAACCCGTTCCGCTCTTTGCTCGGGCTTGAGATGACAGCGGAGGCAAAATCAAGGGATGCTGGAGCAAGGACAGGAGGCATTACGGTTTATCCAGGGTACTGAAGCCGGTGGTCAGTCTGGCTGCTTTCTCACGTTCCATATTTCCAAGAATTTTCGCAGCTGATTTTGTTTTCATTTTTGTTAAAATGGCGATTGCCAGATCCTGGTCGATTGATCCCATGACTGCAGCGGCTTTTTCTGCGGTCATTTTTTCATAAACCCGGGCCAGCTCAGTCACACGCTTCTCTTCTTCTTCGCTTTTCTGCTCCAGGAGTTTGGTGATCTCATTCCGGAGCCGGGTGAGCTGGTCGATTTTCTTATCGACCTCAGCCTCCATTCTCTTTAATTCCTTTTTCCTGTCCTCTACGTTTTCCTTCTCCCGGGTAACGAAAGAATCCGTATCTCGGATACTTTCCATGATCCGTCGCTCTTCAACCGATTCGTACTGCTGCTGGTGATCTGTCCGGCCGGGCGCCGCATGTGGCTGTTGCTCTGCCGATGCATGGGCAACCGCAATTCCGAGAAGCAGGCAGCAGATAAGACAGTATTGTTTCATGGCAGACTCCATATCGTATTCCATCCCGGGGGGCAGGGGGCCGGTTGTCTTTTGTGGGTCACCGCTTCCTGCGTGCATGGGAGAGCACGGCGATTTCATCAAGCATGATCAGCTCCTTTTTCTCCAGATACCGGGCATAAGCGCTATTCTGCTGTTCCTGGAGTTTCTCCATGATCTTACGATCCTGACTGGTCTTGATGAGCTGCTGCTGTTTAACGGTCACCTGCGCCTGCTGTTGTCTGAGCTCATCGTGCAGTGCGGTAAGCTTCTCCTTAAGCAGATCGATCTGATACTCGAGCAGCAGCAGCCAATCCACGGTGGTACCGGTCTCTTTGTTACGCTGTATTTCCAGAAACCGGCTTTGGAGATCTTCTTCAGCCTCCCTGATTGACTGATGCAGTTTTCTCTCAAGTTCGAGGGCGTGGTGAAGATCTTGGCGGGCCGTGTCTTCCAGTTGCTGACGGTAATTGAGGACCGCATGGAGACGAAAGGGCTTCATGACGTACTCTCAATTCTGTCGGTCTTTCTGCGGCCATATCCGGACCGTCCGCTTCTTCTCCGGTCACCGGGCTGACGGTCACTGACCAGTTCACCAAGAGCGGCGATCGTCTCTTCAAGGTTGGACGATTCATCAAACCCTTGCGTAAGGAATGCGTTGATGGCATCAATGCGGGAAATCGCATAATCGATCTTCTTGTTGCTGCCTGCAGCATAGGCGCCGATATTGATGAGATCTTCTGACTCACGATACACGGCCAGGACACTGCGGGCCTTTCCTGCAAGTTCGCGGTGCCGGGGAGCGGTGATATCCCGCATAACCCTGCTTGTTGACATCATCACATCAATGGCCGGATAATGATTCTTCGCGGCGATACTGCGTGATAACACGATGTGACCGTCCAGGATGGAACGCACCGAATCAGCCACCGGTTCGGTGAGATCATCGCCGTCCACCAGAACCGTATAGAGACCGGTGATTGAGCCCTGGTTCTGAAAGTTTCCGGCAC
Source organism: Desulfobulbus sp. (assembly GCA_012729435.1). Taxonomy (GTDB): domain Bacteria; phylum Desulfobacterota; class Desulfobulbia; order Desulfobulbales; family Desulfobulbaceae; genus Desulfobulbus. The sequence continues at coordinate 11,565 of JAAYDD010000164.1, read as the reverse complement.
GCTCGAGCAGTTTGGGCAAGGTGGCAAAAACGCTGGGCGTGTATCCTTTTGTTGTGGGCGGTTCACCGATGGAAAGCCCGATTTCACGCATGGCCATGGCAAACCGGGTGACCGAATCCATCATGAGCAGCACGTTCTTGTTCTGCCGGCAGAAGTACTCTGCAATGGCAGTGGCAACAAAGGCACCGCGCATCCGCAGCAGAGGCGACTGATCCGAGGTGACGGCAATGATGACCGAGTGGGCCAGTCCTTCCTTCCCCAGGTCCCTTTCGATGAATTCTCTGACCTCACGGCCGCGTTCACCGATGAGCGCAATGACATTGACATCCGCCTTGGCATATTTGGCCATCATGCCGAGCAACACACTCTTGCCGACTCCGGATCCGGCCATGATGCCCATACGCTGGCCGATACCGCAGGTAAGGAGCCCGTTGATGGCCCGGATACCGAGATCAAGAGGCTGCGTGATCGCATCTCGCTGCATGGGACCGGGCGGCAGTGAATAGAGGGTCTTTTCATGGGGAAGATGGAGCAGTGGACCCTGGTCCAGCGGCTCACCCATGCCGTCAAGAACACGGCCGAGCAGGCCGTTGCCCACCCGGATTGTCGCCTGTTCTTTTTTCACACGGATAAGGCTCCCCGGCCCCAGACCGCGTATTTCACCAAGAGGCATCAGCAGGGCCCGGCTGTCACTGTATCCGACAATTTCTGCAGGCACCGGTTCTCCTCCCTGTAACGGCGTGATTTCGCAGAGGGATCCGATCGAAGATCGCGGACAGGAACCCTCGACAACCAGACCGACAATCCGGTGCACTTTGCCGTACACCCGAATCGGAGAAAAAGAATGAAGAGAGGATGCATCAGGGGTCATGATCGATGGTGAGGACGTTTTTTCAGCTCAGTCCGGCTGGCCGGCCGGTGACCGGGGAGTTGACATATCCCCGTCAAACTCCAGGGGCGGTACCAGGTTCTGTTCAACCACAAACTCTTTCAGGCCTGCCAGCTGGGTTTCAACAGTTGCATCCACAGTGCAGATCTGTGATTCAAGCAAACAGCCACCACGGGTTACAGACTCATCGGTTTTGAAGACAACACGATCAATGCCGCGAAGCGCTGCAACCATTTCCGGAGCCTTCTGTTCAGCAACACGGAGGTCTTCCGGATGGAGGGTCACATGGTATTCCTCACAGGCAATGGCCTCCTCCAGGGCGGACTGAAGGGTGGCGGCAATGATGTTGCGCGGGGTTTTAAGCTCCTGTCGCACAATTTTTTCGCAGAGGAGTATGATGAGATTGATGTACTGTGTCCGGTGCTGTTCCAGGAGAGCAGTGCGCTGACGGCTTAACCGGTGACAACCCTCGGTGAAGGCGGAGACAGCCTGTTGAATCTCCTCCTCGTACCGGGCTGCAAGATCAGCCATTCCCTGCTCGTAGGCCTGCTGTCGGACCGCCTTCTCGTCAGGATGAACTGTCGCCTCAACAGCATCAACCGGCGGCTCTGGAAGAGGGTCCGGAGCCGGTGCCTGTTCCGGTTCATCCTCTGTCGCCGTCTCGACGGATGTCTGAAAGGTGTCCTTCTCCTGTATCTGTGGGGAGGAGTCCTGAGCGTCGATATCGGCTGCGGATTCATCCGTTTCTGTCACCATGCTCTGGCGGATGAGTGTGGTTCGCATAAAGAGCTGATCCTCTTTAAAGACCTTAGACGAACTCATCTCCACCACCCTTGCCGAGCGTTAATTTCCCTTCTTCTTCGAGTTTCATTGCAACCTTGACAATGGTCTGCTGCATGACTTCAACTTCGGAAAGCCGTACCGGGCCCATGGCCTCCAGATCATCCTTGATCATTTCAGCCGCACGGGAGGACATGTTGCTGAAGATCTTGTGTTTGATCTCATCGGAGGCGGTTTTCAGGGCCATGGCCAGCGAATCGTTGTTGATTTCGCGGAGGATCATCTGAATGGAGCGATCATCAAGAGCACACAGATCCTCAAAGGTGAACATCAGTTTACGGATGTCTTCAACCATCTCCGGATCCACTTCCTCAAGGTTCTCGAGGATTTCAGAATCAAGGTTGTCGGTCATCGCATCCAGGATGTCCACCACCTTTTTCAGACCGCCAACCTGATGCTGTTCATGACTGCTGACAACAATGCCGATCTCCTTGCTCAGGGCCTCTTCTATCCGGTCGATGACCGCCGGAGAAACCGTGTCCAGGGTTGCGATTCGGTGGATCACATCAGCTCGTATCTCTTCAGGAAGCTTGGCAATGATAGCACCGGCGTGGTCTGTTGCCTGAGTTGATAAAACGAGGGCCAGAGTCTGCGGATGTTCGCGCTCCAGCAGACTTGCAACCATGGAGGGCTGCATCTTGGCGATGGTTTCCAGCGGCCGGGACTCGGTGCCGGCGACAAACTGGCGCATCAGACTGTTCTCTCTGCCTTTGCTGCCGGCACCGGCAATGAGTTTTTTTGCAAATTCCTGACCTTTGACCACAAGCCCGACCTGGCCTTCAGCTGCCATCTCGAAATCTGTGAGCACCTGGGTTTTGACGTCTTCAGGTATATGCTCGATATCAGCCATACATCTGGTCACCTTGAAGATCTCTTCGTCGGTGAGTTCTCGCAGCAGTTTGGTGGCAGCCTCTTCTCCCAGACAGATGAGAAGGATGGCAGCCTTTTTCAATCCGGTCAGTTTTTCCAATGGGGCCATGGTGTTAGGGTTTGAGTTCGGAAAAAATGATGTCCTTTAGCGGCCGGTAAAAATGCAGTGTTTTGCCGGACCGCTGGGAACACATGTTCAATGTCGATGTGTTTGACCATACTTCACGTTTCTCAGAGCGGAGCTGTGGTCATGTCAGCTCTGTTCGCGAATCCAGTTCTTGAGCACGTGGGCGCTGAATACCGGATCGTTGTCCACTCCTTTTCGTATCTTTTCCAGAATATCCAGGGGCGGTGATTCCATGACCGTCTTGTAGGCCGTGCCACCGATCAGAGAATCAACGGGTGTCTGTTCGTCTTCCGTTTCAGCAAGAGATTCACGCACCTGTTCAGCCTCCATCTGTTCAACGGTTTTAAAATGCTGGGTGACATCCTTGCGCAGCATGTTCATGAGCGGCCGTATCAGCAGAAAGTAAAGCAGAAGACCCCCGGTAAGGAGCAGTCCGTAGCGGATAAACGGCAGATAGTGATACAGACGGCTGTCCAGACCATCACCATCGGTTTGTTCTGCAGAGGCAAGAAAGGGCATGGAGGTGACCTCGATCTTATCTCCACGGGAGATGTCCAGACCCAGAGCTGATGCAACCATGGTTTCCACAGCCTTCAGTTCGCCGGCCGATCGGGGTTCGGTTCCTGGTGGTTCTTTGTCTTTGCCCGGTACGACCTTGTCAGCGATCAGAACCGAGACTGAAAGTCTGCTGATCGTGCCGATGGGATTGGTTGTTTTGGAGATGACCTTGCTGATCTCGTAGTTGGTGATTCGCTGGGAACGGCTCGTCGGCGGTGTGCTACCGGCAATTTGAGTACCTGGGCCTTCCAGATTGGACTGAACCCCCGGTATTCCGCCGGTGATTTCAGATCCGGATCTTTCCTCGCTGACCTGTTCACTCCGCACGACCGGCTCTTCAGGGTCGAAGGTCTCTTCAGTCTTCTCGGTTTTGGCAAAATCCAGAGTTGCACTCACTTTCACCATGGCATTCTGCGGGCCAAGGGATTTATCAAGCAGGGTCTGGGCGCGGTCTTCCAGCCTTTGTTCAACCTGCATCTGAAATTCAAGCATGTCAGGTGACAGGACGGTACCCAGGCCCTTCTCGCCGATGCGGGAGAGCACGGTGCCATTCTGGTCAATGACGGTGACATGGGAGGGCTCAAGTCCTTCTATTGAGCTGGAAACCAGATGCACAATGCCCTCGATCTGCGGTTCACTCAGCCGTTTCCCTGGAGCAAGTTTAATAATGACGGAAGCGGTCGCCGGTTTTTGCTGATCCCGAAACAGTCGTTTTTCCGGCAGGGCCAGATGAACCCGGGCCGATTCCACAGGGCCGAGGGAGGTGATGGTTCGAGACAGCTCTCCCTGGAGTGCTCTGGAATAGTTGACTTTCTGGACAAAATCAGTGAGTGCGAAAGACTGCTTATCAAAAATCTCAAATCCTACCCCGCCTCCCTGGGGTAAACCAAGGGTCGCCAGACTCAGACGTGTTTCGTGGATATTCTTCGCTGAAATAAGGATGTTGTGTCCGTTGTTGGCAAGCTGATAAGGTATGTTTTCCCCCTTGAGCCATTCAACGACAGCCGAGGCATCGGCATCGGCAAGGTTGCCGTACAGAAGCTGGTAATCCGCGGTTCGGGCCTGAACGATAATCCAGATAAAGAGTCCGAGCGTTATGGCGGTCACCGCACCCAGAGCTATTTTCCGTGGCAGAGGCCATCCCGATATGACGGTTGCGAGGTTCTGCCAGCCGGTCTTTATTTTTGAGGGGGCATCATTTTGTTCAGCCATGAGCGGTCTCTAAGTCAGGTGGAATGAAAGCTGTGCGAAGATGAGAGAACAGAGATCTGTAATTAAACCTGCATACGCATGATTTCCTGATAGGCATCAATGGCCTTGTTGCGAACCTGCACCATGTAGCGCAGAGAGATATCAGCCTTTTCCATGGCGATCATTGCCGCATGCAGATTTTTTTCATCGCCTGCGTGGACCTGTTCTACAGCCTGATCAGCGGCCTGTTGCAAGGCATTGGTATGACCGATCATGGCGGTCAGCATGTCGCTGAAGCTAGTTTCAACCTGACGAAGCTGGGATTGTGACGACCGGGACGATTGATCAGGGGCGGACAGGGCGGTGAGAGCTTCCATTGCTTATCTTATCTCCCTATTTCAAGTGCTTTGAGTGCCATACGTTTGGCTGATTTGATGATGGTGGTATTGGCTTCGTATGAGCGGGTTGCCGCCATCATGTCAACGGTCTCTTTAAGTACGCTGATGTTGGGCAGCTCCACATACCCGTCTTCCTGTGCATCCGGATGAGACGGATCGTATATCCGTTGCGGTGGACTGGTATCCTCCACAATTTGTGCCACCTTTACTCCCTGGATACCGTTCCGGCCGGTGACCGAGGCTTGCAGGTGCTGTTGGAACGACACCGGTTCAGTTTGGAAGACAACGGACTTTCTCCGATAGGGTCCCCCTTCCGGAGTTGAGGTCGTCTCAGCATTGGCGAGGTTGGCGCTGATGGTATTGAGCCTGGTGGTCTGTGCGTTCAGACCTGAGGCAGCGATGTTAAAGGTGGTGAAAATGTCCATATATGACTCCTTGAAAGGGGCTGAAACCAACGGTTAATCACACTCCGCCGTTGGCGGCGTACTTGAGCAGGGCGAGTTTTTTGTTCAGCATGGTGACCGCAGCTTCATAGAGGATCTCGTTTTCGGAGAGTTTGACCATTTCCTGATCAACACTGACTGTATTTCTGTCTCCGATACCGGCTGTGTCCCGAGTAACAGTTACTGTTCCGTCAACATGACGCAGACTGTTCGATGTCACGGGGATGTGGTTGGCATGCACGGCCACGGTGTGCAGTCCGGTATGAGACACAGCGTCTCGCAGTGCATTTTCAAAGGTGAATGACCGGGCTGCATAACCCGGTGTTTCCGCATTGGCTATGTTTGAGCTGATGACTTCCTGATTCTTTGTCCGCAGGTCCAGCACTTTATGGAGGAGCTGCATGGTAAGGTCAAGGTCGTGTATACTCGACACTGGCGTCTCCATTGAGCAATGTTAAAGTTTTGTTGCCGGTTTGTTGATGTGGAGAAGTTCAAGAATCTCAGCCTCCTGACGGGCGAGTTTGCTCCACAGAGGATCTGATCCTTTTTCGGCCAGTTCTTTGAACAGTTTAAGTGCCTCCACCGGCTTTTCTTGCAGTGCGGCGATCTGTGCCAGCCGGAACAGTGCCTGATCAGCGGTTGGAGTTTCCTCCCGCACCTGGAGGAACAGCGGTACAGCGAGAGATGGTTCACCGGTCTGGAAATACGATTCCGCCAGCCACAGTCGGGCATCCGGCGGCAGACTTGAACGGATCTCGGGTTGAGAGAGTGTGGCGATCACTTTTGACCAGTCATTTGTGTCAAAGTACATGCGCCCTTTTAAAAGTTCTGACTCTCGGGATTGCGGTCGGGAAGTCTCCGTGTCCTTGATCAGTGTAAGGGCCTCGTCATACCGGCCGGAGGCATAGAGCGCCCTTGTTTTGTACTCTTGGACAGCTGCCAGATCCTTTCCTTTGGGATAGCGCACCCTGTAGCGGTCCGCATATTCCTGCACCTGCTTAAAGAAACCCGAGGCAAACAGCTCTTTGATGAGCGGCAGATACACATTCTCCTTTGTTGCTTCGTCGGAAACCTCGAAGAGGTACTGATAGGTCTGTGAAGCTTGGTCGGTAAGGCCAAGTTTCGCATAGGCACGGGCAAGATCGTACAGCACGCTCGTATCAAGCCAACCATGCATGAAGAGTTGTCTGTTCTGTTTGGCAAGGACAAGAGCCTTGACGTACTGTTCATGTTGAACGAGCTGCTGAATAACGGCCGGCAACTGCTGAATCAACAGAGCGGCCGCTTCTGTACGTAACGAACCGGATTGAAAGCTGCGGAGCAGTTGCATGCACTGATGAACGCTCTTTTCGTGCTCACCGGATAATCCATTGACCAGGGCCTGCTTGAACGCACTCTCTTCACGAAGAGAAACTGACATGGCCGTGGCTGCCACTTTTCCATACATCGCCTCTGCATCGCGCGCCTTCAGCCGGTTGGAAATAAACTCTATGTCAGCCTGTTTGAGGGTGGCCCGTGTGCCTCCTTCAGTTTTCTGAAAGGCCTCGCGAATCTGCTGGAACTCAATACTTGCCCGTTTTGCCGTGGCCGGAACATGAAGTTGCGCCATGGCCAGCCTGAACAGTACCAGGTCTGACTGCGGTTTATTGGTCATCAGCTCACTGAGTTTCTGGTAGTATGTGGCGGCCTCGCTGTAGACCTTGGCAGAGTAAAGTGCATCGGCAAACCGCGCCAGTGACATGGGATCAGCCTGCAGGACCGTTGACCGGCTGTTTATCTCCAGATAAGCGGACAGGGCGTCGGCCTTTTTCCCTCGTGCCGCAAGCAGATCCGCCCGGCGAAGATCCCGGATCTCGGTGAGGACCGGATCATCGCCGATGGCCGGATCAGACAGCAGTTGTTCAGCTTCAGTGAAGCGGCCGGCCATGATGGCCATCTCCGCCTCCAGAAGATTAAGAGAGCCGGTGAAGGGAAGGGGAGGGGCCGGTGTTTTCCGGAAGGTGAGCAGTTCGTAGTAGGCATTGACGTAATCATCCCTTGCTGCCTGCTGGTAGATAAGAAGAAGGCCGGCCAGTCGGGCCAGAAGGGAGTCGGGGTACTGCACTGTGATCTTTCTGAGAAGAGTCTGTGACTCTTTAAATTCACCTGTTCTGGTCAGGCATTCGGCATAGGTGAGAACGAGCTGCTCCTTGATTTTTTCATCGAGCTGTTTACGTAACTGTTCACGCAGCAGCGGGATGAGCTGGTGCCATTGTCTTTTATAAAACATGTGCTGCATGTCTTTGGGCAACCACTCATCCGGAGGGCTCTGGAGCGAGAGAGCATCCGCCAGAGGGGAAGGAGGCAGATGAAAAAGCGGAGAGGCGATAATCTCAACCGGAGACTCGAACGCAGTGAAGAAAGAGCGCCAGTTTTTTGCAAAATCCGTTGCCTTCAACGGGTTGAAGGAGTCTTGAGTGGTACTTTTGACAATCGGAATTCCGTGCAGTTTAGATGATACCTCCGGTGTTGAGGCGGAAAGCCGGTTTCCCAGCAGGATGTCAAGAGTCAGCTGCTGCGTGTTTTGAGTACTGTTGACATTGACCAGTTGGGGCGGATAGCGGAAATAGAGGGAAACGAATAACGACCCTCCCTCTGTTTTGGTCGTCAGTTTGATCATTCGACTGTCGGCTTCCGGTGGTCTGAAGTTCACCGCCAGGTTTGTATCAACGAGTTCGAGATCAATTCTCCGGCCACTTGTGGCCATCTTGTAGGCCGGCAGCTTGTTGAAAGTGAATATAAGAAAAATACGGGTCGGTTCATCACGACGGTCGATACCGTTGAGGAAGGCGGCTGCTTCGGCTTCACTGACGGAAAACAGCTGCAGAGCAATCAGGAGGAAAAAAGTTGTAAGCCGCTGACGAACCATACTGTTTATGCACCTCTTGTTTTTATGACGCTTTTTCTGAAGCAATAAATGTTCCATTCTGTCCATCATGCATCTGTCATCCCCGTCATGGTGGATTCAGCGACTGTATCGGCATTGGTATCCATAACTTATACTCCGCACATGACGGAATTTTGGCGGGTATTGCCCGCGTGCCTGCCAACTCTTTGACTGCAACGAGTCAACTTGCAGACAACAAAGCCGCAGTGGAAGTCGGGTACCCAGTAGTTCAGGCAAGAGTACTGTGATAAGACGGAGACAAGGTCATGAGAGGTGAATCTGGTAAACTTCTTGCTTTCTGAAATGAGTCGATCCTATGATAGAGAGGTATGCGACTGTCAATGTTCCGGGCAGCATCCTGAGCAGAGGGTTGATTCTTGACCTCTGGTGATCCTGAACGTCTGATGAGACGGAGAAGAGCAAAATATGAACATCTGACTGTGCTGCTGCCTGCATTGAGGACAGCATACCGGTATGTCGTTAAACTCGTAAAGGTTGAGCAACTTTATCGTGAATACGGCCTGAAAACATATGTTATCTTGTCCGGCGGCCTGAGCGGTCCGGGGAGGGGCAGATAGCCGGAGAACTTTTCAGAGAGATGAACAGAGCACAACGTAAACATGACACGGATCAGCACCGTGAACTGGTTGATGATATCCTGAAAAAGGCCGCAGTGCAGATCTGTGAGGAGATAAGCGCCCTGTTAAGCGGTTCTCTTCAGATTACTCTCGGCGACGGGCTCCACGTGGCAACTGACGAATATATCGGGAAAATCCATGGTAAACAGATCGTGGCTAGGCTCAGCCTGACGGGTAACGGCGAGGAGCAGGATGCGCTTTTTTTGGTTCCTTTAAAAACCGCTGTCTATCTGGGGGGAGCACTGATCATGATGCCGATGACGGCACTTGATGAGATGGCCGGTGCAGAAACCTATGATGAGGATGTGGAGGATGCCTACAGCGAGATCGTTGAAATCATCTCGGCCGGGTTCTCTGCTGTTTTTGCCCAGCACTATCCGGACAGACTGGAGTTTGCCAAAACGGCCGTGGACCTCATGCCATCGCCGGAGATCAATCAGGTGGACGAGATCTTCTCTTGCCAAACCTATTACTGTATTGACGGTCAGCTTCAGTATAACGATCGTGATATAGGGGAGTTTCATTTTTTTCTTCCGGCCCGCGCTGTCGGCTTGACAGCTGACAGGTCTTTTGGGGACCGGCAGGGGGTAGCCGGACAGCATTTTGTTCAAGACCCGGAACACGACACTGTCCCGGCAGCTGCCAACGAGACAGCACCGGTTTTAACGCCGTGGTCTGATACTGCTGATAAGAGCGCTGATATTCTCCTGGTGACAGATGACGCTCAGGCAGCTGAACACATGGCGGCTGTTCTGATTAAAATGGGTTTTTCCTGTCGTCTCCTGTCTTTCAAGGATCCGATCAACAGTGTGCTTTCTGAAGAGGTCCGGTTGGTTTTTTTGGTGATGCGGGAGCCGAGTGAGCAGGCTTTTGGTGCAGCCATAAAGATCAGCACCGCCGGCCTGTCGATCCCCATGGTGGCCGCAGCACCTCTCTGGACAAGGTCGTTGGTGCTTAAAGCAGTGAAATACGGTGCCTGTGATATACTTATCACGCCGGCGTCCGCCGCAGATATCCGTGAAACTCTGTCGGTTAATCTGGTGAAAAAATTATCAGAACCCGCCTGATTTCCCTACTCTTCGATCCAGTTGTCTGTGAGCTCCTTTTTTTTAATTTTTTCCAGGAGAGTAGTCCGTTTCAGGTTTAACAGGCGTGCCGCCTCTTTTTTGTTGCCCTGTGTGATTTTCAGGGCATGAACAATGAGCTGAGTCTCAAAGTCATTGACTAGGGCATTAAAATCAACGCCGCCTTTTGACCATTCTTCTGATGCGGGAGGCGGGGTGAGCGAGAAGAGTTGAGACTGTTCCCACCGCGTTTCATCAACAGCAGACTGTGGAGATGTACTCAGCGCAGATGCGGCAGGTGAGGAGACGGGCGTGCGATACTTGTCAGGCAGGTCCGGATAACTGACTGTTGACCCGCCGTGGAGAATGGACATGTGCTGGATGAGGTTCTCCAGTTCACGGACATTGCCGCGCCACGGTTGGGTCGTCAAAGCCCGGAGTGCAGACTGGTCAAAGCCAAGGAGAGGATTTTTTTTGTTTTTGCCGATGAGTTGGATAAAATGTTTCACGAGGAGCGGAATGTCCTCCACTCGTTCACGCAGCGGTGGGATAGAGACAGGAACAACATTAAGACGATAGTACAGATCTTCCCGGAAACGGCCATCAGCGACCATTTGTTCAAGATTGCAGTGCGTGGCTGCAATAATGCGCACATCCACTGATATCGGTTTTAAACCGCCGACAGGTTCGAACTGGCGCTCCTGGAGGACCCTGAGTAATTTTGCTTGCAATATCGGCTTCATGTCGCCGATTTCATCGAGAAAAAGAGAGCCCCGGTGAGCGTACTCGATTCGGCCGACTTTCGGACTGACAGCCCCGGTGAACGCACCTTTGGTGTACCCGAACAGCTCGCTTTCCAGCAGATCATCAGGAATGGCTGCGCAGTTAACAGGGACAAAGTGGTAACTGCTTCGCGGGCTGTACTGATGTATGGCCTTGGCCACCAGCTCTTTGCCTGTGCCCGATTCTCCCTGGATGAGAACAGTGCTTGAATCATCCTGAGCCAGCTTGTCAATGAGCCTGAACAGCTGCTGCATGCCCGGGCTTCGGCCGATTATCCCGCAGAACATATGACTGGACATGGTGAACTGGGAAGATCTCTCCGCAAGTGTAGAAGTGAACAGACGGGTATTTTTTGCTTGCCCCTGCCTGCAGAAAACACGAACTGAAGTGCGCCGGGAGGACTCATCCGCCGGGCCGGTCTTCTCGTGTCATTAATATGACAATCAGTGGCTGTTGTACGGTTCTTCTATCCAGCGCGTGACCGGGTTGACAATCGCCTGGTATGATCCGGTCAAGATGCCTGCATTCGCAGGATTGAAGCCTCTGGCTGCTCCTTGTTACAGCCTGAGAAGATAACATGAGCAGAAAAAACCATAACACCCCGGTTTATTGCCATGGTATCACAAATGAAACTGGAGATACAAGAGACTTCCCTTTGAAAGTGTCATTATTTTGACGGCAGCGGAACGGCAGTGCACTGTTCTCCCCTATCTTTAAGTGAAAGATAAGCTGAGCGTATGCAATTACTGTATAATTTTTGTCGGGTGCTGATCCTTTTCTGTGTGATCCTGCGGGCGGCAGCTGCCGGCGCCTGGGAGGGAGTGGTGATCAAAGTTCT
>JAAYDD010000163.1 GCA_012729435.1 Desulfobulbus sp. | reverse complement strand
TGAACAGTTTATATTTCCAGGGGAGTAGGCTGTATACCTTTGTATAGCAGGGGTAGTGGCTGTCTCATTTATAAACGACTGACTCATAGAGGAAAACAGTATGTCGCTGGAACTTATTGTCATGTATGTGGTGGTGGGGTTGATAGCCGGTGTACTTGCCGGACTGCTCGGCGTTGGCGGCGGGGTGGTCATTGTGCCGATGCTCGTCTTTTGTTTTGTCAAACAGGGGGTACAGCCTGATCAGATTATGCACCTGGCCCTTGGCACCTCGCTGGCCTCAATTATCTTTACCTCCATATCCAGTTTCATGTCCCATCATCGTCGCGGCGCAGTGGAGTGGCTGGTGGTTCAACGGATTGTTCCGGGTATTCTGATCGGTACCTTTGCCGGGACCTTTATCGCAGCACAGTTATCCACAAACTTTCTCAAGGCATTTTTTTGTGTGTTTCTCTATGCGGTTGCCACGCAGATGATCTTAAACAAGAAGCCGAAGTCAACCAGAGAACTGCCCGGAAAAACGGGTATGTTTGGAGTGGGATCAATAATCGGTGTGGTCTCAGCCCTCGTGGGCATCGGTGGAGGTTCGCTGTCGGTCCCGTTCATGATCTGGTGTAACGTTCCCGCACACAGGGCCATCGGCACTTCTGCGGCCATTGGTTTTCCCATAGCTGTTGCCGGAGCAGTGGGCTACATTGTCAACAATCTGCAGGGAAGCGGTCTGCCTGCCTACAGTCTTGGCTATGTGTATCTGCCTGCACTGATAGCCATTGTGTGTTTCAGTGTCCTGACCGCACCTCTTGGCGCCAGGCTCGCCCATGCGCTGCCGGTTGACAAGTTGAAAAAAATCTTCGCGCTCTTTCTTTATGCCGTGGCGACACGACTGATCTGGAGTCTGATAGCCTGATGCCATAACCTTGAAACCTGTTTCCTGCATCGCAGAGTTTGCAGGTACAAGAAGAACATTAGGCCGGGGCCGGCAGGTTGATCATGTCTTCGGAGTATCCGCCGGTTTAGGCTTGTCTACAGGCCGGCGTCCAAAGAATGTGGTGATGTCCGTTAGCCATGACGACACCGCGTCATTGATGAATCGCTGTGCACAGCGCCACTGCCAGTTGTTTTCAACCGTTCCGGGGGTGTTGAGACGACAGTCATTGCCAAATCCGAGCACATCCTGCATCGGCAGGATCACCAGGTTTGCCGGAGAACCCATGGCCAGATGGATCAGGTCTTCATGGAAAGAACCTGCATGATCGTCAAATCTGTTGGCAAACCGCTTGGCCCTCTGTTTGCTGCTGTGAGGAACCTCAGGGTTGAGATACCAGCCCACAGCAGTGTCGTTATCATGGGTACCGGTGTAGACAACACTGTTTTTTTCTATATTATAGGGGAGATAGCTGTTCTCCGGGTCGCCGTCAAAGGCAAAAAGCAGGATCTTCATTCCCGGATAACCAAGATTCTTGCGAAGCTCGGTGACATCCGGCGTAATAGTCCCCAGATCTTCGGCTATGATCGACATTCCGTCAATCCGCTGTTCCATGGTTTCAAAAAAATGCAGCCCCGGTCCCGGTTGCCACTGCCCGTTTAATGCCGTGGTCTCCTGTGCGGGTACAGCCCAGTATGCTGCAAAACCGCGAAAGTGGTCAATCCGCAGCGTGTCAACAAAACTGAAGTTGTGACGCAGCCGTTGTTCCCACCAGTTCCAGAGCTCCCGGACAACAGAACGATCATCACTGTTCCACTGGTACAAAGGATTGCCCCATCGTTGTCCGGTCTCACTGAAGTAGTCGGGCGGCACACCCGCAACAGCGGTAGGCTGACTTGTTTTGGGATCAAGCTGGAACAACTCCTGGCAGCTCCATGCATCTGCACTGTCAAGAGCCACATAAATCGGCAGATCGCCTATGAGGCGAACTCCTGCCGAGGCGGCATAGTCGCGAAGCTGTTGCCACTTGTTCCAGAAAAGATACTGTTCAAAAGTGAGGTAATCGATGCTCCCCTTATAGGCATGACCGATTTTGACCAGCTGATCGGGTGATCGGAACCGGAATTGATCCGGCCACTTGAACCACGGTACGTCTCCCAGATGTCTTTTTAAGGTCATGAACAGGGCATAATCCTGACACCAAGGGTGACTGTGGGTGAATTCTTCCAGACGAGTCCTATTGGAAGGGGTGTTGATAAATCGCTCCCAGGCAAGGGCAAGAAGCTGCTTTTTATATTGGGTAACGTTTTCATACTGAACAGTATATTCCGAAAAACGTGGTGCATTGATTTCATTTTTACGAAGTAATCCGTCCTGGACGAGCAGATCAATGCTGATGAAGAGGGGAGAAGAGGCAAAAGCAGACGGGCTCATGTAAGGTGAATTGCCAAGAAGCGGGCTCGTCGGACCAATGGGCAGAATCTGCCACCAGCTTTGACAGCTCTGTTTGAGAAAATCG
>JAAYDD010000162.1 GCA_012729435.1 Desulfobulbus sp. | reverse complement strand
TTTCTGTTGCTGAATGTCAGGACCGCGCATATTTCTACCTGTTTGTCAGTTATTCCAATTGGTTGGATAATACACGGTATCCTTTTATATGTCCCGTTGTTTATGAGTTTTTCAACAGCCTGCTAATGAGGCGTATACCGCGATGCTGCCGGCGGTTGAACCGGCAGCACAACTATGGACAGAGATTTCACTTAAAAATTAGAAGATCTTGTTCAGACAAGTGGAGACACCTCTGAATGACGATTTTACGGTTACTTTATAGTTCGATGTGTATAAACATAGGGCAGATAAGCATAAAAAGAGGGGTTACCGGAGAGAAGAGTTCAAAGAAGCAAAATTATTACAGATAAACTGGAGTGGTTACGGTTTGATCTGACAGTTGTCAGTGTTTTTATGGTGCCTGTCAGGTCAGATTTGATTCAGGTTTTTATCCTGCCAAAGTTTTTCCCATCCTCAAGCGTTTCCATAGGGGGTTCAGCAGCAGATCTCTTGACAATGTTTTCAAAGCCAATAAAAATTCAGCCAGAAGAGATGGGAACAGATGACCTGGATCATGCCATATGGGAAAGCCCGGTCAATAAAAAAGTGTGCGGAGAATCATGATATGAAGATACGTTCTGCGGTTATCTTTCTGTTCGCAGCCGCCGTCCTGTTCTACGGCGTTGCGCCCCTCCTGTCGGCACCCTTACAGGCAAAGAAGGCGGGAGTGCGCTTTTCTCCCAAATACACGGTTATGGTCTCGCTCCAGGCCACCTCACCCTACGTTCCCGACGGCCGGATGTCTTTCGCCGATTTAGCCTTCAGTGCCACCTTCAAGGATGTGGTTTTCATCTACGATCCGGCGCATGGCGCGGGTTTTGTCGAAAACCACGACGGCAAGCTCCTGCTTACGCGGCGTGAATTCAATGACGTTTACGACGGCGAAAGCCGTCACCGCCCCTGGATTGAGAAGCCCTGGCCCGCAGAGTTTTCCGCCTCACTTCTGGCCTCATCGAATGAGGAGGATGCGGATGAAGGGGATGAGGATATCCCCCCTCTTCCCCTTATCCCGGATAAAATCGGAATTGGCTTCTATGCTCGTTTTGGCCTGCTCGACCTTGAGTGGTGCTCGAATCTGGGCTCGAACGTTTTATCCGACATGCTTTTCGAATTCCAGGTTCCTTTGGAGCAGCTTATGGAAGGCCGGCCTCTTTCCCTGAATCTCCCTTACCAGGGAGCATATGCTGAGGACAAAGGGACGTGGTGGATCGAATTTATCCCGGCAAAAAGCAAGTAAAATAGCCTATTTTGATTTACTCTTAGAGTTTATATCAGCTAATTTTCCACGAACATAATTACGAAAATCATTAATGTATGGCGATTGTATTTTCTCCAATACAGCCAGGGATTGTGTATAGTAATTGAGGGCTTTGTCGTACTGGTGCATGGAGCCATAAGTTTCTCCCAAGTTTCCTAAAGCTAGTCCTTCTCCTTACCGGTCACCGTCTTCACGGAATATGGTCAGGGTCTGGGTCAGGTAATCAATGGCTTTGTCACGCGGTCCGGGATCTTTGTCAGCCAATTTTTGATAACCAGGATATTGTCGGACAACCGTGTCTTCTCTCTTTTTTCTTTGCTCCCACCTTTGAAAATATCCATTGATTGTTCCTCCAGTCAGGTAGGGTTTGTGAAACGCACTGTTGTTCACAGTGAGTCAATTTTCACGTGCAAGGTGAAATGAGCCGATGGAGATGTTTCAGATGTCATGTTAAACTTGGTTGCATGGAACACAGAGGTGGCTCCACTTGTCTTATTCGCCTGCATCTCAACGCAGGATCAACTGCGTCGAGGTACCCAAAAAAGGAAATAATGGTGGTTATAGTGTTGATTTTTTCTCTTTGGTGGGTACAATAACTACCATGAATAGTAGGCAGCTTATCAAGCAACTAGAAGCGGATGGTTGGGTTTTGGCCCGTGTCAAAGGATCGCATCACCAATTCAAACATCCCGTTAGGCCGGGGTTGGTGACTGTAAAACATCCCGACAGCGACATCCCCGCTGGTACGCTGAACAACATCCGTAAACAGGCGGGTTGGAAGTAGGAGATTATTATGAGGTTTCCTGTAGTGTTACATACTGATGACGGAAAACATTTCGGGGTGACGGTACCTGATTTGCCCGGGTGTTTTTCCGGTGGAGACACTTTTGATGAGGCTTTGGATTCAGTGCTGGAAGCCATTGACCTTCACCTGGAAGGGGTGATTGAAGAAGGTGGAGAAATTCCGGTACCACGACCAATTGCCGATCACCAGAGTAACCCTGATTTCACCAATGGTATATGGGCGGTTGTTGATGTGAATGTGTCTCGTTTTGAAGGGAAGGCGGAAAAGATCAATATCACCTTGCCTCGCCGCTTGTTGGCAAAGATTGATTCGTACGCTCAAGCCCATGGAAAGACACGCTCTGGCTTTTTGGCCGATGCGGCCCGGTCAGCAATGCGCTAACCATGCCCAACTCCGAGCAAGAAGATCCTCAAAGCCTGCCTGACGCCGGAAGAGTATGAGCAGATTCGTGATACGGCAAAACAAGCCGGTGTTTCGTT
>JAAYDD010000161.1 GCA_012729435.1 Desulfobulbus sp. | reverse complement strand
TGGACCTCGGCCCACTCCAGAAAACCTGCCGGCCGCTGATCTTGTATTGCGGCAAAGGTGGCATTATCTACAAAATGGTAATGGACACCATCTACTTCGCCGGGTCTTGGTTTCCTGGTTGTGTGGGATACGGAAAAAATCAAACCGGGCAGAGTCTGCATAACCCGGCGTACAATAGTACTCTTTCCGCACCCGGAGGGTGCGGAAAGTACGAGCAACATACCGCCAGTCTCGTTCATTTTGAGTCTGCTTTAGTTAACGTCTGTCCCGGATTCCGCAGTTCATGCTCCATCATCAACAGCCGATGATGGAGGGTCTCCGGCTGCACTGAGGACAGGATCAGATGGCCTGAATCAAGAATCAGGATAGCACGGGTTCGTCGTCCTTCAGTTACATCAATCAGTTTTCTTTCATTTTTTGCATCTTCTTTTAATTTTCTGATCGGTGACGACCCGGGATTCACAACGGCAAGAATGCGACTGACCTTAACGGCATTGCCAAAACCTATGTTTACAAGTCTACTATCCATAGAAAAATTCGTTTTTACTGATGACAAAACATTGGTCGATATTCTTTGATCCGACTTTGCAAAGCACAGTACAATGCATTACTCAATATTTTGAACCTGTTCACGCAGTTTTTCGATCTGGTTTTTCATTTCAACAGCAAAATGCGCAATACTTGCATTTGCGATCTTTGAAGACAACGTGTTCACTTCACGTAAAAATTCCTGCAAGAGAAAATCAAGTCGCCTGCCAACCGGATCCTTGCCGGCAAGAAACCACCGAAATTGGGCAATATGACTCTCAAGACGGATGATTTCCTCAGCCACATCACTTTTATCTGCAATAATAGCCGCTTCCTGTGCAAGCCGTATCGGATCAATATCGATTCCTGCAAGTAAATTCTGGATCTTTGTTCGCAGGTCACTCTGGCGCTGCTTTAATAGTAGAGGGAGCTGGTCTTTTATCTGTTGCATGATAGATGCAAACTTTTCCACCCCGGCAATGAGATCGTCTTTCAAGGCCTGGCCTTCTTTCTCGCGCATGGCGTTGCAGTCCGTTATGGCGATGTCCAGACTGTTTGAAATCAACCGCCACTCCTCCTCCATATCAGGACGCTGTTCTTCCAGGCTGATCACGTCACGCAGGCTTAACATATCCTGCAACGTCACCGGACCGACAACCCCGTAGTCATTGATCAGCTCCTCAAGACAACGACGGTACTGTAAAGCAACATTTCTGTTGATGGTCAGCTGTGGTTCAGCACAGCTTGCTCCAATCAGACTGAAAGTGACATCAACTCTCCCCCGATCGAATACCGAAGCTATTCGCTTTTTGACTCGCTCTTCGAAAACTGTGAAAAGACGGGGCAAAATCACCCGCTGATCAAGGAATCGATGGTTCACGGTTCTAATTTCAGCCACCCAGATTTTCTCACCTACAGCGGCCTCACCACGGCCAAAACCTGTCATGCTTCGTGGACGCATCTCATCTCCTTGTGGGTGAACCGGTCGGACCTCGTTCTATCCCCTGTGCATTCTGAAGTACTGCTGAGGTCAACTCATGAAAACTCACACAGACTGTCCCGATCTTTGCTACAGCTATACCGGCCGCAAGGTTGGCCAGAACCGCAGCCTCATACATCCTGCATCCCACTGCCAGACTGAGAGCAAGAGTTGCCGCCACAGTATCACCTGCACCAGTGACGTCATACACTTCTTTGGCCATGGCTGGAATTGTGACCATCTGATCATCAGATTGCAGCAGGGACATCCCCACCTCTCCGCGGGTGATCAGAACCGCTTCGCAACCGAGCTCGTCCCGAATTTGCCGAGCCGCGGCAGCTAAGCCACGTTCATCATCTGCACGGATCCCGGTCATCTGTATGGCTTCGTGGAGATTGGGAGTGATGATGGTTGATCCAACAAAACAGTGCATGTTAACCGGTTTAGGGTCAACAATCATTGGCAACGGCCGTTTATCCCGAAGTCTTATCTCCTCCAAAAGCTGGCGCAAACGAACCATCAGAGGTTCTCCGAGCACCCCCTTTGCATAATCTGACACCATAACAGCATCGTGGTGGGGCAGCTGATTTTCCAAGAATTCCAGCAAAGCACCCTGCGAATCTCTTGACAGAGCCCCTGTCTGCTCACGATCAAAACGAACGATCTGCTGGCCCTGGGCAACCACCCTCGCTTTCACGGTGGTAGGTCGCTTGCCGACAACCAGTCCGTCGGTTGGCACCCCCAGATCAGCAACGAGCTGTCGCGTTTTACGCCCCATGGCATCGTTGCCGATGATACCGCACAGAGTCGCTCGTCCTCCAAGAGAGACGATATTCCTCAACACGTTTGCACTGCCGCCCAACAGGAACTCTTCGCGTTGGATATTGACAACCGGCACCGGTGCCTCTGGAGAGATGCGGCTTGTCGTTCCCCACAGAAAGTGATCAACAATGATGTCGCCGATGACAAGGATTCTGGCATCGGCGAACCGGGACATATGTGTTTGCAAAGCGGATCGAGTCATACTGAAAACACCGGATCCGCCTGTTATTTCATTACTTTATTCAGTTCCGAAATGACGGTGTTTGAAATATCAATTGAATCACTGCTGTACAGAACCACGTTCCGCGGCAAGACCACTGCATATCCGCCTTTGGCGGCAACCTGCGAGACAACCTCCTCAAGCTTTTTTAGAATAGGGTTAACGTGCTGCTCACGCAGTCTTTGGAGCTCCTGACCGGCTTCTTCCTGTTTGACAGCAAAATCACGACGTTTTTTCTGAAAAGTACCGATTTTCTCCTGCTTGACTTTTTCACTCCAGGCCGACCCCTTCTTCTCCATTTCCTGCTGAAGTGCTATCAGCTCTTCTTCCTCTTTCTTAAATGATCTCTGCAAGGAATCCCGTTTTTGTTTTATGATGCCCTCTACACGTTTCCCCGCTGTGGAGGTCGAGAGGACCTGTTTCATATCAATGACCGCTATCTTTGTGTCTGCGGCCAGTGCCCGGCCGGTAAAAGCAAGCATTATCACAAGCAACAGGCTGCCAGTCCATCCGATCAAACTCTTCGTCATACTCACTGTTTTTACTCCTTCAAAAAAGGTTCTCTACTTAGTAACAAGAAAAACACCTTCTAAAAAAATAAAACCGGGCCAGGGACGATTCCCAACCCGGTTCACATCTCAGCACTTTAGTCGTTACACTTTACTCGTTATTTTACAATGACAAAATCGTCACGCCGGTTCTGAGCATACGATATCTCATCATGCCCAAAAATCAACAGCTTCTCTTCGCCAAAACTGATTGTTGACATCCGTTCGGCACCGACACCCAACCTCGTCAGGTAAGACTTGGCACTTTGCGCACGACGCTCGCCCAGTGCAAGGTTGTATTCCTGCGTTCCCCTGGGATCGCAGTTCCCTTCAATTCTTATCTGGACACCAGGATTGCTGTTTAAGAAATCAGCATTCGTCTGAATACGCTGCACCTGCTCGCCAACAATTTCCGAGCTGTCAAACTCAAAGTACACCGGAACCATAGGCCCTGAAGTTCTTCCCTCCATGATACCGGTATCCACGGTATCAAGCGGCTCACTAACCCCGGCTCCTTCCTCTGCACCAACCTCCTGCTGAACACCCTCCGGTACTTTTTTACTGCAGCCCGATAAGAGCAACCCAAAGGTCAGCATCGTTAACACGGTAAATTGCAACAGTTTTTTGCTTCTCATCTTTCCCTCCAATAGTATGATAAAATAAACCACACAAGTTTTTCTAATTTACTGTATTATACTAGAAAAACAACGTTTTTCTCTCGCAATTTGAATCTTCTTGCAAAAACATTGATGTCTCTTTAGAATCAGTAAGTTTATCAAAAAAAATTTTATTTCCCTTATAAGAAAACCTCCTATTCTCATGAACCTGCCCGTATCCACACCCCCCACTGACCTTGAGCAAATGCTCTGCTCAAATCAATTCGGCACTTTTTTTGGAATCAGTCAAACTGTCTTTGACAAAGTCTGGAACAAATTCCTCGAACCTCAGGGAACAAATGTTGCCTATGTTTCCATGGAAATAGGAGCTGATCCCGACGTCTTTCATCCGGTACGTGATA
>JAAYDD010000160.1 GCA_012729435.1 Desulfobulbus sp. | reverse complement strand
TTCTCCCTTCTTGATTTTATTTACTGCCATTCATTTTTCTGGCTGTTCCTTGGTTATCGTCTGGGTGTTGTCGCCATTCTGGTCTTTCTGCTGCTGCTGCTGCGCTATCCTCCGGCTCGCCGATATTCGCAGGGTGTCATGTGGTCGGCCATGCTGCTTGGGACCATCGTTATCACGGTAATGACCGTTCATTTAGGTGGATTCACCTCCGGATATTACGTCGGAATTCTTTTGATGATTGCCGGTGCTTTCTCCGTTCTGCCCCTCACCGTACTCCAATCTCTTATCCTGGGCAGCCTCATGTACCTTGTGTACACCGGCACCGTTTTCCTCGCCTCGTCAGGCCACGGGGCCGTATCTCTCCCTGCTCTTGCCAATAACAGCTTCTTCTTTTTTGCAATTATCCTCATCACATCGGTGCAGTGCTACGATGAAATTCAGATCACCGTCAAATCGTTGCGGGCAAAAGCAAGTTTACGTGCAATTCTGACTGAACTGCGTCTCTACACAGACAACCTTGAACAATTAGTGTGTAAGCGGCTGGAGATGCTTGAGGAGTCTGATCTGAAATTTTTTGACCTCTACAATGCTTTACCTGATCTTGTAGTGCTGATCGACGGTAAGGGCGTAATCCGTATGGTCAACCGACTCGGGGCCGCCATGCTTGATCAGACCGTTGAACAGCTGGAAGAAACGGTGATTTTTGATTATTTTTTCGATACCGGACCGGATGTTTTTATCGAGCGTGTCATTGACCGGATAAACACGGAAGGGGCTGTCAGAGATGTGCAGTTGGTGATGACTACGCCACGGGGGCGCCGGCTCGAAGTGGAAATCACCGGTAATCAGATCGCACTGCCCCATGCTGATATACATTATCATCTGGTCATTCGTGACATCACCTCAACAAAAAAAATTGAGCGTGAAGTTCTGAAATCATCCCAACTCCTTGATACCTCACGCCAGGCCGCCATTTTCGGACTGGCCCGCCTTGCTGAATGCAGGGACGATTCCACTGGAAGCCATCTGCTCAGAATCCGGGAATACACCCGTATCCTTGCCATTGAACTCTCCGGCTATCCGGAATTAAAAGGAGTGATCACAACACAGTTTATCGAAGACCTCTGTCTCTCGTCCATCCTGCATGATATCGGTAAAATTGGCATACCGGATGCCATTTTACTCAAACCGGATCACCTTTCTCCTGAAGAGTACAGTATCATGCAGAAGCACTGTTTGTACGGGAGCGAAGCCCTCACTATCACCGACTACAGGGAGGAGGAACCCGGCTTCCTCCGGATGGGACAGGAGATAGCTCTCAATCACCACGAATGTTGGGATGGAAGCGGATATCCCAACGGACTTTCCGGGATTCAAATTCCCCTTACAGCACGCATTACCGCCCTTGCTGATGTCTATGACGCCTTAACTTCCAGCAGAGCATACAAACCTGCATACAATCACGAACAGGCGCGTATGTATATCGTCAAAGAAAGCGGACGTCAGTTTGATCCAATGGTTGTCAATGCCTTTTTAAAAAGAGAACAGGAATTCAAAGCAGCACGACGTGATCTGCTCCTCCGCACGAATCCGTCCTCCATTAAAGCCGATCCAAATGGAAAACCTTGATCCCTTCCGGCAGGAGTCTCGACAGCTCCTTCATCAGCGGGTGTACTATATCCTGTTGGCGGGTATAGGGGTTCTCCTCCTTCTGACTCTTCTTGACTCCTTTGTGGACCCGGACGTACGGTTTGAACTGTTACTCTACCGGCTGCTGGCTATCGGTGTTTGTGTCCCTCTACTGTACATCAATCATAACAGCAGATCCTACCGGCGCACATGGCTCATCGGTTTTTGCGGATACAGTGCGGTCAGCCTGGCCATTCTTTCCAGTATCTATAGGCAGGGCGACCCAACAACTCCCTACTACGTCGGTCTGATGGTTGCCATGACGATTTACACAACCCTCGCACCCCTTTCTGTCTTCCAGACTATTGCCAGCGGATTTGCTCTGGTCGGTCTTTTTATCATCACAATTTTTTTTATGCCGGCTCCACTTGATGAAGGACAACAGCTTGGCCTGTTCAGTAATCTTTTTTTCATGATCGGTTTTATTTTCATTGCCGCCACCCGGAGCTGGACAGACATCAACGCCCGAAAGCGTGAGCATCTGCTGCGGACCTCTGAACATGCGGCAACCGAGGCTCTGGCCGGACAAGCACGCCGGCTTGAGCTGGAAGTGGCGAGGCGGGCAGATGCTCAAAAGTCGACAGAACAGCACTATCAGCTGTTATTTGAAACCATTGCCGACAATGTTGCCCTTATTGACACAGATGGTGTTGTCCTTCAGGCTAATACATCCTATCTGCAACACTTCACTCCGGGACAGTTGTCATCAAATACGGTCTTTTATAACCTTGCAGGCTTTGAGGACCAACGTATTCTACGCTCGGCTGTCTCTACACTCATTGCCAACAGAAAACCCATCGCTGATCTTCAGGTCACCCTTACAACGGTAGACGGTATTCCGCTTCTGGTCGAAATCAGCGGAGCTCTCCTGCAAAGAGAGAATAAGATTCTCGGCATACAGTTGATTATCCGAGACATTAGTGAGCGCAAGCATTTGGAGAAAGTACTTGCCTCATCGTTACAGAAACTCCGGCAAACGGAGAACGCAGCTATCCTTGCACTTGCGAAACTTTCCGTGTATCGCGACATCACTACCGGCCGGCACCTCGAACGAATCAGGGAGTACTGTAAAATCCTTGCCACTGCAGCACGGGATCATGGAGCATACGATGAAATAATCACCCCGGCATATATTCAAAACCTCTATCAGGGATCAATTCTTCATGATATAGGCAAGGTTGCTGTATCCAATGAAATACTCAATAAAACAGGGCCATTAACAGAGTCTGAAGAAGAGACGTTGCGCAATCATACCCTGGCTGGCGGAGATGTCATCAAGGCGATGGAACAAGACACTCCCGGAAGCAACTTCTTGTCCCTTGCTAAAAACATGGCCTATTTTCACCATGAACGCTGGGATGGAACCGGATATCCTTATGGGTTGCAGGGCAATGAAATTCCCCTTGAAGCCCGGATTATAGCCGTGGCTGATGCCTATGAGGAGGCAACAGCAGCCGTTCTTCAAGAGAAAAGCCTGACTCATCAGCAGGCTGTTGACGTGATAGTGAACAACGCCGGACGTTATTTTGATCCGATTCTCATTGACGCCTTTCTCACTGTTCAAGAGAAGTTTAACAAGATAAGGCAGGCATTGGTGGAGACCGAATAGTATTCAGAATGAATTGAATTCTCACCTTTATTTGGACGTCATCCAGAGCTGTACAGCCCGCTCGACATAATATTTCCCTTGCTGTTCGCCTTTAAATACACTAGAAAACATATCAAATTGATCTTTGATGCCCCTTTGACAATCGATGATGATTGAAGAGACCCACTTTCAGGCGAACAGCCTGAACAACGGCTACCAGAGAAGGAGTAAACTATGCAAGCAAACATGACACGTGCCTCGCTTTACAAGGCGGCTGCGGTGCTCTTATTTTTTGTGATCCTGGCCTATCTGACAAGTGCCACACCTGATGGAGGTGTCCTCAGCTCTATCGGTCAGATGATCATCGGTGTTTTTCGCTTTATACAATGGAGCATTGCGATGCTCATAGGAGTGGCTCTCTCCATCGCTGTTCTTATCGCCATCTTCCTGTTTGCAGTTTCACTATCCAACAAAGCCGCTGCCGCCTCAATGTACCAGACGGTCAAAGTCGCGGTGATAGATTCTTTGCGGTCACTGTTCAGCCGATACAGTACAGCATCTACCTCTGCAGAGACTGTACAGCCAGAAGAAATTCCCGCTCAGAACGAACTGGAGCTTCCTTTGCAACAATCACAAGCAAGCGAGCCGTCCCCACCTGACACGATCTCCACCCAAATTGCAGACGACATTCAAAAAGTGATTGAAAGTCAGCAGGAACTGAGCAGCCAACTCTCCGACCTGACCGGTAAACTGCAAGCTCTCGAAGAAAGAAGTGCGGATTTCATGACAGCCGGTCATCTGGAGACCGTGACCTCCGAATTGGCTGCAACCGGCCAAACTCTTGGAGCCCTGCAGGCAGATGCAGCTGCGTTAAAAGAGAAAGTCAGTCATACTCTGCAGCAAATCAACACCATTACCCCCGAAAAAATTCTGGGTGACATTCCCGAACGATTACAGCATCTGGAAGCAAAAGAAGACACCCCTCAATTTGATCCCGCCCCGGTGATTTCCTCCATTGAAGCATTGGAAACAGCCGTAGAAGAACTAAAAAAGCAAAAAACTCCTGCCAAAGCCCGAGCAGCGGCTAAGGCTAAAAAGAAAGCGTAAGCCGGAAGCGCGTCTATAAAACTTTTCGATCAGGTAACGGCCTGCAACACTGTAGAGTGTTACAGGCCGTGCAATAAACTCCTCACTCCACCCGCCGTCTCTCCGATCACCGATAAGTACCCCGTACCACCCTGCAGTAATGAGCAGCCGGTAACACCGCAACCCACCAAAACCTCCTCTTTCGTGAGCACGCTTACTCAGTGAAGTATTCCTCCATCAGAGGAAGAAACAGCGCGCTCTGTCAGGAAATTCAACAATGAGTCGATCTTTACAAACGGATCTTCCTGCTGCCCGAGTGAGACAACCAGCCGTTGATCCGCCGTCAGACGAACCGATGGAAAGCGTTCCTTCCTGGACGACTGCTGTTGAACAAGATGTATAATCCGATCCGGCTTAACCGGTGTTGTGGCAACAAAAGAAAGGATCAGACACCCCTCTCCCTGTTCCAGCTTGCTGATACCAAGAGATCGCAACCGCTGCTTCAGCCTGATCACTGTCAGCAGGGCCTGTCCTTCCCGGGGCAAGGGACCATACCTGTCGATCAGCTCTTCTTCTGCATCGGCCAGTTCCTCAATTGAACCGTTGCCGGCCACTGACAACCGCCGATACACATGATAACGCTGACTGGCATCTTGGATGTAGTTATCCGGTAAGTAAGCAGCAACACGGAGTTTAATTTCAGGATCAATCTCATCATCAGCAGGTGCCGACATCTCACCGGTCTGCATCTTCCGCTTCAGATCGGTGACTGTAGCCTGTAACAGCTCCAAATACAGGTCATATCCAACGGCTGCGATATGCCCGGACTGTGAAATTCCCAGCAGATTTCCGCCACCACGAATCTGAAGATCGTTCATGGCTAATTTAAACCCGCCTCCCAATTCTGAACAGTCCATCAGAGCTCGAAGACGCTGCTGCGCATCCGGGGTGAGATGATCAAGTGATGCGACGAGTAAATAGGCATACGCCTGACGGGAGGATCGGCCGACTCTGCCGCGCAGCTGATAGATATCAGCAAGCCCGAGATGATCTGCACGGTTTATGATGATGGTATTGGCGTTTGGAATATCCAATCCTGATTCGATTATGGTCGTGCACACCAATATATCTAGTTCATGATTAATGAAACGAACCATAATATCTTCAAGCTGAGCACCGGCCATTTGACCGTGAGCAACGCCGATCCGTGCTTGCGGGACAAGGGCGGCAACGGTGTCCGCGATGCGGTGAATGGAGCGAACCCGGTTGTGAACAAAAAATATTTGTCCGCCGCGTCCCAATTCCCGTGCTATAGCCTCACGAATGACAAGCTGATCGTATTTCGCG
>JAAYDD010000015.1 GCA_012729435.1 Desulfobulbus sp. | reverse complement strand
GCAGAGCAGGCGAAAGGGAAGGTCAGTGTATCCGGCCAGCGGGGCTAAAAGAAACCCGGGGGGAAGCTTTAGAGAACCGATGATCAGCGATGGAAGGGCGGCGGGAAAGGGTATCATACGTGGTGGAAAAGGTGTTTCATCCGGGCCGTTGCAACACCTTTTCAGCAAATGAAATAAAAAAGAACAGGAGAAATATGCCTTACAGACGGGCCTGTTTTCGGATTCTTTTTAATGCGCCCAAATAGATGTCTTCAGACATATCTTCAATTATTTTTTTCAAAGCATCGTCTTCAGTGGCCATGACCGATGTCGCCATTCTATAGTCTTCTGTATAGAGCTTTTTGGGTACTTCCCAGAGAACCGTGCCCGATTTCTGATCTTTGAGGACCCAGCGTACAAACAGGTTGAGCTTGCTGCCGGTTACCTCGGAGATGCTGTCCCAGGAAACACTTGGCAGTTCAACAGCGAGAATCTCTCCATCAAGAATAAAATCGGCGCGACTCTTCTCCCGGGTGAGAGTGATGGAGGAGGACTTCTGAAACCAATGGGCCAGGGACTGATAGATCTTCATGTCAAGCCCGAGCTTATTGGTCCGGTTCGACCAGGCCGGCATATAGATAACCCGATGTTCTCCATCATAGGCGTAGGGAAAGTAATATCCGCATCCATACAGCAGAAGGAGAGCGAGAACCGCCGCCCCCCATCTCCATCTCATCAGTTTAGGCATGATGTTTCTCGGACTCGAAATATGAGTGGTTTTTTGCTGCCCCTGTCTGCACAGTTGAGCTCATTGTCAGAGAACAATATTGACAAGCTTTTTGGGGACAACGATGATTTTTTTCGGTTTATTCTGTGCGGTCAGCTGCGCGATCTTCTCATCTTCCAGGGCAAGGCGTTCCAGACTCTGGTTGTCAGTGTCCGCAGGAACCTGAAGTTTTGAACGTATCTTGCCGTTGACCTGTACAACGATGGTTATTTCATCTTCCTTTGCCGCCTCGTGATCAAAGCCGGGCCAGGCCATGTTGTCGAGCAGATCGGTATGCCCGGAGCGTTGCCAGAGCTCCTCGCAGATGTGTGGAGCCATGGGAAAGAGGAGTATGAGAACTGTTTCCAGCGCTTCACGCAGTACGGTCTGATCAATGGCTTCCCCGGTGGCCACTGTTGCCTGGTTAACGAGTTCCATGATTCTGGAGATAGCCGTATTGAAATGGAAGTCGCTTTCAATACTTTGTGTTACACCGCGGATCGTCTGGTGCGTTTTCCGATGAAGATTCCGGGAAGTTGTATTCAGAGCATCTCTGTTGATTGCCGCGGTTTGGGTAAAACAATCCAGATGACCGGTCACCAGACGATACACGCGGTTTAAAAAACGCGATGCACCTTCCACACCCTGGTCATTCCATTCAAGATCCCGTTCAGGCGGAGCGGCAAAAAGTGAAAAAAGACGAACAGTATCGGCACCGTACTGTTCAATGAGTTCGTTGGGATCCACGACATT
The DNA here is from genome assembly GCA_012729435.1 of Desulfobulbus sp. Lineage (GTDB taxonomy): Bacteria > Desulfobacterota > Desulfobulbia > Desulfobulbales > Desulfobulbaceae > Desulfobulbus. The sequence continues at coordinate 435 of JAAYDD010000015.1, read as the reverse complement.
TCCCTTGGATTTAGACATCTTTGCCCCGTCTTTGATGACCATTCCCTGGGTCAGAAGGTTACTGAATGGTTCATCAACGGTGAGATATCCGAGATCCCGCAACATCTTGGTGAAGAATCGGGCATAAAGCAGATGAAGAATGGCGTGTTCGACCCCGCCGATATACTGATCGACAGGCAGCCAGTAAGCAGCGGCCTCTCTATCAATGGGAGCTGTATTCAAAGCGGGATTGGTGTAGCGTACAAAATACCATGACGACTCAACAAAGGTGTCCAGGGTATCGGTTTCTCTCCGGGCCTTTTGATTGCATCGCGGGCAGGTGGTTGCAATAAACTCTGCCTGCTGGTGCAGCGGGGCGTGATCACCGGAGGATGCGTCGGCGCCGGGGAGGAGGATCGGCAATGCAGACTCCGGTACAGGTACGATGCCGCATTG
>JAAYDD010000159.1 GCA_012729435.1 Desulfobulbus sp. | reverse complement strand
TCCATCTCGATGGTGCAATCACCGAACTGACCACGACCACCCGATTGTTTCTTATGCTTACCCTGAACTGTGACCTTGCCCTTGAGCGTCTCTCGGTAAGGGACTCGAGGGGGGCGCAGCTCCATTTCAACACCGAATTTACGCTTGATCTTCTCGCCCACAACTTCCAGATGTACCTGGCCAACGCCTGAAATAAGCGTTTCATGGGTCTGCTGTTCACGGGTAAGCTTGAGAGTCAGGTCCTCATCAAGGAGCCTGGCAATTGAAGAAAACAGCTTCTCTTCATCACCTTTTTTTGCGCTGACTGCGTAGGCGATGACAGCGGGCAGAGGCTCAAGCGCCGGATAGACAATGGGATTGCCTTCATCGCACAGTGTATCTCCGGTGGTGGTTTCCTTAAGCTTGGCCACCGCAACGATCATACCGGGTATTGCCTGTTCGATAGGCTTTTGTTCTTTGCCAGACATGACAAAGAGCTGGCCATAGCGTTCGGAAGTAGATTTAGAGGCATTGTAAAAGGTCTCACCCTTCAGTGTTCCTGATACAACGCGGAAAATAGTGAGTCGTCCTGCAAAGGGATCGGCCATGGTTTTAAAGACCAGCGCAGAGAAGGGTGCATCAGCCGTTCCAGGACGTTCGACCGTGTCTTTTGTCTTGGGATTGGTGCCGATACGTGGAGGCCGCTGGTCAGGTGAAGGCAGGAAATTGACAATGGCGTCAAGTATAATGTCGGAGCCTTTATTCATCAATGGTGCACAGACGCAGACAGGAGTGATTTTAGCTGATTTAATGGCTGCCGTCAGGCCGTTTGTGAACTCGCTCTCAGTTAACGTGCCTTCTTCCAGAAACTTTTCAATGAGCTCGTCTTCGGTTTCGGCGACACTTTCCATCAGTGTCTCGCGCAGACTGTCGACCTCGTCGACCATATCAGCCGGTACCGCATCTTCTTTTACTTTTCCTCCATCAGTAAACAGGAGCGCTTTGTTGGCGACGATATCAACAACCCCCCTGAACTGATCTTCAGCTCCTATGGGTAAGTAAAGCACGGCGGGATTGAGGTCGGTTGTCTCTTTAATCCCGTCAACTGTTTTTTGAAAGTTGGCGCGTTCACGATCCATTTTGGTCACACAGATCATGCAGGGCAGATTATGTTCCTTAATGAGATCGATGAACTTTTCAGTTTGCGGGCGTACTCCCATCACCGCACCGACAGTGAGAATGGCGCTGTCAGCAACTAAAGCTGCGAGGCGGGTTTCATTAAAGAAGTTATCGTCACCGGGTGTGTCTATGCAGAACACATCGTTTTTCTGCCAGGTTAATTTATTGAAAGCAGTGCTGATGGAAATCTGCCGTTTGACTTCTTCCGGTTCAAAATCCATGGACGAGGTGCCATCATCTACCTTACCCATTCGTTTCAGGGTGCCGGCGGTAAAGAGAAGAGCCTCGGCAAGCGTGGATTTACCACTGTTGCCGTGACCAAGAAAAATCACATTCCTGATGTGTTGTACATCTTGCATGGAGACCTCCAGTAAGTGTAACGAGTGCAGTATCAACGTTTACGGAAAATATTCATACCTGAAATGCAGTGAAAAGCTCTCGCTCTTTCCAGGCAGGAATGGTAACCATCGAGTCCACGAATAAG
>JAAYDD010000158.1 GCA_012729435.1 Desulfobulbus sp. | reverse complement strand
GTCGAGCGCGTCTTCCATGACAATTCCCGTTTCTGCTACAACAGGTTGCAGCAGGTCGAGTCCCTCAGGAAGCATGGGAATTGTATCCGACCCGACATACTGACGGGCCAGCGCCGTGATCGTATCAGTCAGGATGGGAGCTGCAGGCCCGCCATCCGCGGCATTATATTTAAATCCTCCGTACTCCAGAGGATTGTGGCTGGGAGTGAGGTTGATCGAAAAGGCGGCTTTGTGAACAAGTACCGAGGCGGAAATGGCACCCGTTGTTGCCTCGCCTGCATAGTAGATCTGCACACCATTGGCCCGAAGAACATTGACGGCTGCCTGAGCCAGCAGATGACCGCCGAAGCGGTTGTCAAAACCGATCACACACCCGCGGGTCTGCATCTCTTCAAAAGAGGTCACACCGAGCGCTGAACGGAGTTCTTCACTGTCACGGACGTTCTGATACATCCCTAGAATTGCCGCGGTCACGAGTGCAACAGAGCGAATGTTCAGGTCCTTGCCCAGGGTCCCACGCCACCCTGAAGTTCCGAAAGAGATGGCTTTGGTGGGCGGAGCGGTGTTGTGAAGGATCTCGTCTTTGACCAAATCGTATATCTGATCAATGGCCTGCTGCCATTTTTGGCGGTCGGTTGCATTCTCTGCTGCGTTTCGCCCTTCAACCAGTGCCTTGATTGCATCGAAGTAGCGACTTTTCTGATGATTTCCTGGGACAAGGTTCTGCTGACGTATGGAATCGATCGCAAGTTCAACTGTCATGGCGGCTCCGAAGTATAAGATGTTCTCTCCATTCGAAAAACAATAGGAATATAACAATATAGCCTTAAGAGTCAATAATCGCAAGAAATGGTCATCTGCCTGACCTGTCCCTCCTGATGAGCAGGCGGATCAGGATGTTTCAGTTGACCCTCAATCGGAATTTATTTAGTATTTCGCTGTTCAACTCTCAACTTATCGGTTACTGACAGAACAGGAGCGGGACTGACCGATACAGCCAGGATTTTCTTTCAAGAGAGGAGTTCGCGATGAACAGCACACATGAAACAGCACTGATTCTCTGGTTTGATGAAATTGGTATCGATGATGTGCCAAGGGTTGGTGGGAAGAACGCCTCCTTGGGGGAGATGCATCAAAAGCTGACCTCAAAGGGTGTGGCGGTTCCCAACGGTTATGCGATCACTGCCTATGCCTACCGGTATCTTCTCAAAGAGGCCGGTGTTGAGGCGGCTATTCGGGAAGCTCTGGCGGATCTTGATACCCATGATCTGTACAATCTCCAGGAGAGAGGGGCCAAGGTGCGGTCGATCATCCGTAATGCTGAGTTTCCTTCGGATTTGCGGGAAGCCATAATCAGTGCTTACCGTAAAATGGAGGAGGAGTACGGACCCAACGTTGATGTGGCTGTCAGATCGTCGGCCACGGCAGAAGATCTGCCTGATGCCTCTTTTGCCGGGCAGCAGGATACCTATCTGAACATTCGCGGCCCGGAGGCGTTGATAGACGCCTGTAAGCGTTGTTTTGCCTCGTTGTTTACCGATCGGGCAATTTCCTATCGTCATGACAGGGGATTCGGGCAGTTTGATGTCTATCTGTCCATTGTTGTGCAGAAAATGGTTCGCTCTGATTCCGCCTGTTCAGGCGTCATGTTTTCCATTGATACTGAATCCGGTTTCAAGGACGCCGTGTTTCTGACCGGTGCCTGGGGTCTTGGGGAAAATGTTGTCCAGGGTGCGGTCAATCCCGACGAGTTCTATGTGTTTAAACCGACGCTGCATCAGGGGAAGCGCCCCATTGTCGGCAAACGTGTCGGGACAAAAGAGATCAAGATGATTTACAATACCGATGCCGATGCCGACGAACCTGTCAAAAACGTGGATACCACTGAAGAGGAGAGAAACTCCTATATTCTCAGTGAAGACGAGATTCTTGAGCTGGCCCGCTGGGCATGCATTATTGAAGATCATTACAATCGGCCAATGGATATAGAGTGGGCCAAAGACGGAGATGGTGTTGATGTCGGAACCGGTAAGCTGTTCGTTGTTCAGGCCAGGCCTGAAACAGTTCACTCTCAGGCCAGTAAACGTACCATGGAGACGTATATTCTTAAGGAGAAAGGTGCATTGCTGGCCAGCGGTCAGGCGGTTGGTGCCAAAATCGGTCAGGGCGTTACCCGTATCCTGCATGATGTCAGCCAGATCCATGATTTCAAGGCAGGGGAGGTTCTGGTTACCGACATGACAGATCCCGATTGGGAACCGATTATGAAAACCGCCAGTGCCATCGTCACCAACAGGGGCGGGCGAACCTGTCATGCTGCTATTATTTCCCGGGAACTGGGTATACCCTGTGTCATCGGCACGGAAAACGGCACCTCAAAGATAAAGGATGGCCAGCAGGTAACGGTTTCCTGCGCTGAAGGTGAAACGGGTTACATTTATGAGGGGTTGCTTGAATTTGTGCTCGAAACTCTGGATCTTGATAATATTCCCGCCACCCGGACAAAGGTGATGATGAATGTCGGTTTACCCGAAAAAGCCTTTACCGAAGGACAGCTGCCCAATGAGGGTGTCGGATTGGCCCGGGAGGAGTTCATAATCAACTCACACATCGGTATTCATCCGCTGGCGCTGATCAACTATGAAAAGCTGTGCGAGCAGGCGGAGTATGATGACGACATCCTCGATATTGTTGAGGCTATTGAGGCGCGTACGAGCGCCTATCCTGAAGATAAACGTCAGTATTTCATCGATAAGCTGGCGGAGGGGGTGGGGAGAATCGGCGCAGGGTTTTATCCCAAGGATGTCATTGTCCGGCTGTCCGACTTTAAATCCAACGAATATGCCAATCTGATAGGCGGTCATCTTTATGAACCGGAAGAATCCAACCCCATGATCGGCTGGCGGGGTGCTTCAAGATATTACGACCCGCGTTACCGTGCGGCCTTTGATCTTGAGTGCAAAGCCTTGCTTAAAGTGCGCAATGACATGGGGCTCACCAACATTAAGTTAATGGTTCCGTTTTGCCGAACCCCGGAGGAGGGACGCAAGGTTATCGATGTCATGCGGGAAAATGGGCTTGTACAGGGTGAAAACGGACTGGAAGTTTACGTGATGTGTGAAATCCCGTCCAACGTCATTGCCGCCGACGCATTTTGTGATGTCTTTGATGGTTTTTCCATTGGTTCCAACGATCTGACTCAGTTGACTCTTGGTCTTGATCGTGACTCCGACCTTGTAGCTCACATCTACAACGAGCGCAATGAGGCGGTTAAGGCCTTGATAAAAATGGTAATTGCCACAGCCAAAAGACGGGGACGGAAAATAGGCATATGCGGTCAGGCGCCTTCAGATTTTCCGGATTTTGCAACGTTCCTGGTAGAGGAGGGGATCGATTCAATCAGCCTGGTTTCCGATACAGTGGTAAAGACGAGACTGGCCATAGCAGCCAAGGAGCGGGAACTGGGCATTACTCCATAAAACTGGAAGTTCCTGCTAACATCTCCACAAAAAAGAAGACCGGCGCGATCAATCATCCCTGCCGGTCTTCTTTATCGTTCTCTTCTTTGATCGGTTTAGCCTCATCAATAAGCATAATCGGAATGTTGTCGCGGATTTCATATACGAGTTTACAGTTGCGGCAGACGATACCGTTGCCTTCGGCATTTAACTCCACCATCCCTTTGCATTGGGGACAGGCAAGTATATCAAGGAGTTCTTTTTTGATCATGATGCGTCTCCGGTGTGTTTGAATAAGAGTAAAAGCTTCAGGAGTTTAAATCGATAAGAGCACTGTACTGATTCGTGTAACCGTGTTCTATACGGCTTTAAGAAGACTAATCTTTACCGGTACACTCGTATCAGTATAGTCGCTAATACCTATTTATTCACTGTTTCAATCGCGCCTTACGTTCCTTTTGCAGCACGACTCTCCTCATGACACTGTGATTATCCGACCCGCACTGTCCGGCCGGAAGGCTGGCGGTGCCTGTACTGCTGATCAGATGGAGGATGTTTTGTCTGTGTCCCGGCTGTCCGGACTACTTTTTGTGTAAAATCGAACAGTCCGTATGGAATAGTGTTTTTGTTAATTATCAATGTCGTATACAATTATGCTGGCGAAAAAACATCAGGCCCGGATCGTGTCAATGAGGGCATGGATATGTTGAAATTGAACACCCAGGTCAAGTTCTGGTGTCTCATTCTTGGGTGCCTCTACAGTACCGTTGCTTTAGCGGTCACCGGTCTAGATTCCTCCTTTGGGATCAACGGTCGACTAGCCGTTGAACTGGGACATAAAAGTAATGGATATGCGGTATTGGTTCAACCGGATGGAAAAATTGTAATGGCAGGTTCCTCCGGAAGAAGCGGTGATCTGAATTTTTCCCTTCTTCGTTTTCACCCAGACGGTTCTCTTGATCAGTCCTTTAATGGCGACGGCTCGGTTCTGACTTCACTTTCTGACGGTGATGATGAGGCCCTGGCGCTTGCTCTGCTGGCCGACGGCCGTATCATTGCCGCCGGCTACAGCCATAACGGTAAAGATCGTGATTTTGCGATAGTCTGTTATCATCAGGACGGCACTCTGGACAGAAGCTTCGGAGACCGGGGCGTGGTACTGACTTCAATTGGCAATGGTAATGAGGAAATCGCCGCGATCGTTGTCGGAGAGTCAAACACCATTACTGTGGCCGGATCAACCGAAGGAACAGCGGGTAGAATTGTGGCGGTTGCCCGGTATTTTATCAATGGGGAACTAGACAGAAGTTTCGGGGAACATG
>JAAYDD010000157.1 GCA_012729435.1 Desulfobulbus sp. | reverse complement strand
CAGCACTGTGTCGCTATAGGCCATGGCTCGGATCTCCTTGGTATGTATGATCTTTTTCGCAAAAACATTATACTCCAAAGAGCGCTCCGAGCCTCCTTTTATTGATCATTTATGAGACAGCACTGCCATGAGGCAGTAGTTGTTCATCAAAATATACTGGAGATGCCTTGGTTCCTGACGGTGAAATAATCTGCAGGATGAAGGTAATCATCCCCATTTTTAGCAGCAGGAATAAGTAGAGTCCGTGCCACTTGTGCCGGTTTCATGGCAGGCGTGACGCCACCGATGCCCAGAGCGGGACGTTCGTTATTGTCTCCCAAAAGCCACCGGTGGCAAAATACCGTATCGCTTCAAGACTCTCAACGACATACTGGTTCAGCCGGTCATAGTGTACCGTCCGGTTGTATCTTTCGGCGCAGCTGTTTTGCTGTGATCCTCCAGGCTGGACGTATTGCAGACAGATACCCTTTCGGCCAGTCCCGGCTTTTCAATCAACTACAGAAATGTTCCAGCCCGTTGTCACAGCGAATTTCTTTGGGGCAGCAGGCGGGCAAATAGTTACTGGTGCAACAGTATGCAATAAAGGCAGACTGCCAATTCGTCTGCATTATCTTCGGGCTTTGCCGGATAGAGTGCTGATTGTGACTTTGAACGTTCTGGTCCGATCGCCTGCGGCGGCAATGTACCTGCTTCCCTCATCCTGGAATTCTGGTGCGTACTTTGCCACCAGCCCTTCCAGCGCACGCTCTTTCTCCCTGCCAAACACCTCCTCAATCCGGCCGGAAACAATAACACTCTCATACCTGGTGGAAAATTCGGACGGCAGCAGTTCAGTGGCTCCCACCACACAGAACGACACCCGGTTATGGGCGGTTATATTCATCAGCTTGTGGCCTTCCAGAGCAGAATGAAAATAAAGATCATCGCCCAGCACACAGTAGCTGAGCGGTACACCATAAGGCTGTCCGTCAGGGCTGCAGGTCGAGAGTATTCCGTACTCACCCTGTTCAAGCAGTTGCCTTGCCTCTGGTTCTGTCAGTGCCCGGTCTTTACGTCGTAATTCATGACTCATGGTTGATGTTCCTCTCAATAATGATGTCGTATCCGGGCAAATGTATAGCCACCCGCGATATTCTGCATCCACATATCTGCAGATTAAATGGTACATGCTTTTTTTTTAATTCCGCACATCCTGCTTTTATCGACTCAGGGCGCAGGTGGAATGAAAACAATCTGACATTCATTTTCCCTTCTGATGGCACTCAACTTCTCCCTGTTTTCGATAAAGAAGGGCCTTCATTGTGGCGTTGCCATCGCCGGAAGACAGCGGCCGACCTGCTCTTTAACCATGTTTCAGGACGACATTTTTCCTGTCAGTGCTGACCGGTCAGAATCAACAGGATCAGACAAGAGCCAGTTGGTACACACTGCTGGCGTGAAGTGATGATAAAGTGATCATTGAACAGCATGTAGCTTATTACTGATTTTATGGTCTTTTTTCTCCATCATTCGCTTTTCTATCTTCACATCGGCATGGAACGTTCCTGCTCAACCAGATTCCACATCCCGAAAAGAATAAGGCTCCCGGATCTCTCGAATCAACATCGTTCACCAAGATCATCGTCTGTTTCAGGAGGTCAACCTATCAGCACAATGTCGATGAACAAGGTGGTGCTGCGAACCGCTTTCAGCCCCTGGTATCAGGTCAGGGAAGAAGACCGGCTTATTGCTGAACAGGCCATGGAAAAAATGCGAATCCGGGAGTATGCCCCAAAGCCCTATTCCCAACTCAGCGGCGGGCAGCAGCAACTGGTGGCCGTGGCCCGGGCCATGGCGGCCAACCCCAGTCACCTGCTGCTGGACGAGCCCACCGAGGGCCTCGCGCCAATCATCGTGGAAGAGATGGCCCGCGATGTGGTGCGAACCTGTACCGAGCAGAAGGTGGCCTTGCTGCT
>JAAYDD010000156.1 GCA_012729435.1 Desulfobulbus sp. | reverse complement strand
TCGACAGCACGGTCACCTTGAAGGTGATCAAAATGCCATCGGGAACGAAACGAAGAATTGAAAGATACGGATCCGGCTTTAACAGGGGCAGCAGAACAAGAAGAGAGCCGGCACCGATCAGGGCCAGCCACCAGGCCGACACCAGTCCCTTGTCTCCCGCCCTCGGTATGGCTGCTCCGTCACCGATCTCTATTGTGGTTCTTTCTGATTCAGACATGGCTGCCCCTCAACCGGACTGAGCCACGCTGCCGCAACTCGTCCATCTTGATGTCAGATACTCTGGCCGGAGGTTACTGACCAATCCATTTTTCCTTCAACTCCCTGTCGATCCCTTTGGCTTTTACAGCTGCAATTCCTTTGTTAATGAGGGCAAGAATCTCGCCCCTCCCCTTGTTCACAGCGACACCATAATTTTCGGCTTCTCCGGACTCGATGATGGCGACTATTTTCAACCTGTCCTTATACTTATCCAGGGCGTAGTTGGCTGCCACCGGGTCATCACAGACCACTGCGGCAATGCGATCCACATTGAGATCTTCCATAGCCAATCCCACCTCATCATAAGATTTGGCTTCAACACCCGGAGCCGCCTTGATGGCAAAATATCCTGTGGTTCCAATTTGGCCGCCGACCTTCTGTCCCTTGAGATCATCAAGACTTTTAACCTGAGAAGTCTTGTTGACAATCAGTGCCTGACGAACCGTATAATACGGATCGCTGAAATCCATGACCTTCTTCCGTTCATTGGTGATAGAAACAGAACTGACCACCGCATCATACTTCCCGGCAGCCAGACCTGAGAAGATACCATCCCATGCGGTATTTTTGAAAACCGGCTTAAACCCGGCCTCACGTCCGGCAGCCGTCATAAAGTCAATGGAAAAACCCACGACCTGCTTCTGGTCGTTGACAAACTCCATGGGCGGCCAGGTCGCGTCAGTGGCAAAAACAATGGTAGGTTCCGCATAAACTGAATTACACAGGATAAACAGTACCAGTGCAACGGCGGCAGACAAGGTTTTGAACATAACTCCTCCTTAATAAGGGTTAACATGTTTGTTCTTTCATCTACCATCCCCCCGGAAGACCCGCAAGAAAAACTGAAAAAAACATACGTTCGCAACACCACAAAATCGACAGAACAGAAAGACGAGCTTTTTCTTGACGTTTTCGGTTGGTTACAGGTATAGATGAATTGGTTTTCCCATGTTATTCACCCTTACCGCGAGGTCAACTCATGAATGTACTTTCCCGTCTTTTCCTTGCAGTAACTCTTAGTTGCACCCTGTCTTTCTTAGGCGGTTGCGGACCCAAACCTGTCTCTCCTTACACTGGAGGGGGGGGCGCTGGATCTTCGACCGAAGACAGCGGTGACAGCCGTCTGGGGTCCATCACTGAAGAGTTCAGTCCCGGAACTGAAGGGCTTGATTCCACTGGACGCAGCGGCGGTGATGGCAGCGGGAGCATGTATGGTGACGCTGATCAGCAAAGTGATGCGTACAAGCGTGAGCACGGCCGCAGTTCACCAGAGTTTAAACCTATCTACTTCTGTTTTGATGAGTCAGGTATCAGAAGCGATCAACTTCCAAGTATGGAACACAACGGTGATTACCTGAGAAACAACCCGTCAGCTCATGTCCTCATTGAAGGAAACACGGACATTCGCGGAACGAGCGAGTACAACCTTGCTCTTGGTGAAAGACGGGCTGTTGCCGCTAAAAATTACCTCCGTGAATACGGCATAGACGAAAGTCGCATCCGGACCATAAGTTACGGAAAGGAACGCCCGCTGTTCACCGGCCAAAGCGAAGATGATCATGCCTTTAATCGCCGCGACGATTTTATTCTCGAATAGTTTTTTCCATCACCCGTCAGCGGGCCGGCAGACGTCGGCTCGCTGACTCTCCCCCTTGCGCAGGATTTCAACTAGGCACCCAATATATACATCTTCTGTTCTCCTGCCGGTCGTCCTGTCCTCTCCCCTTCCAGCACTCGCACCTCCCCGCTCTGACACATGCTGCTGTTTATTTCAGCACCTCCCCGGCTTTAAACAGTGACCTCCGCCAGCTTTGTCCTCTGTGTGCTTTTTGCTAGACCGTTAAACTTTTGACCTTTCCCCCTTGACATGAAAACAATTACTAATTACTAATAATTTTCATTTTTATCATATATCGTCATGAGACAATTTCCACGAAGAACCCATCAGCGCGAGACCATTCTCCAGGAACTGTCCAGGTCCAAAGATCACCCAACAGCCGAGGAGTTGTATAAGCGTATCAGAAAACAGTTACCGCGAATCAGTCTGGCAACTGTCTACCGAAACCTTGAGACTCTGGCCGAAACCGGTATCATCAAAAAACTGGAGGTCAGCGGACGGCATAACCGATTTGACTGGGACACAAGTGATCACGATCACATTTACTGTGTCAGATGTCATCGGATTGATAACTTTGTCGCCGTACCCCACATACATCCTTTTAATGTACCGGTACAGTTAAAGGGATATCAGGTTACCGGCTGTAGAGTTGAGTTCTACGGGATTTGTCCCAAATGCTTTCAAAAACACCCCCCTTATGAAAAAGGAGAACAGAGTATGGCTAAAGCCACAGTTAAAACGGCTCCTCTCAATGAGAAACAGCGTCTTGTGCTTGAGGCACTTTCAAAAACCCCTGAACCCTGCGGCAGTAAAGAGCTGGCTGCTGCTACCGGACTTGAAACCAAACAGGTCAGCTGCCAGATAACCGCTCTCAAAAATAAAGGGTATGTTAACAGCCCGGTTCGCTGCAAGTATACAATTACCGAACAGGGTGAAAGTGCGCTTTCATAGAGCTGGTAACATCCCTGTCCAGCGTGTTGACCGGTGCAGGATTTATTCTTTCCGGTGGTTTCAACAAGGACCGTCTGTCCGGTTCCCGAACAATCGGCCTTACGGCAACAAAGGATAAAATGGGACTGGCAAATAAGCAATTGCCTCTTTCCCTCTCAACAAAGATGTTTTATGGTGCACAGCAAAGATGCTCACCATGAAACGCATTGTCATGGTAACGCTGCTTGTCAAAGTAAAAACCAAGGGCCACCACTAACAAGGAGAACGTAAAATGACCAAAAAAAATGAAGTATACAAATGTGCGCTTTGTGGAAATATAACTGAAGTGCTGCATACCGGTGCAGGTGAATTGGTCTGCTGCGGCCAGCCGATGGCCCTCATGACCGAAAATACCGAGGATGCCTCTCAAGAAAAGCACGTACCGGTTATCACAAAAGTCGCCGACGGCTATAAAGTTGTTGTTGGGTCAGTGCCCCATCCCATGGAGGAAAAACACTGGATTGAATTCATTGAACTGATTGCTGACGGTAAGGTCTATCGTCAGAATCTGAATCCTGGAGATGCTCCGGAGGCAACATTCTGCATCCAGGCTGATCAGGTAACCGCCCGCGAATACTGCAACCTGCATGGTTTGTGGAAAGCTTGAACTGTAATTGAGCAAGAGGAAACAACATGAAAAAATACGTCTGTACTGTTTGTGGCTACGTCTACGATCCCGCCCAGGGTGACCCTGACAACGGGGTAGCACCCGGAACCGCCTTTGAAGATGTTCCCGAAGACTGGACCTGCCCTGTTTGCGGTGTTGGTAAGGATGAGTTTGAGGAAGCGTAACCATCGGCGCTAACCGCCACCTTTTTCATGACGGCCACGGTCGTCTCACTGTATCTGTACATCTCCAGATGACGGTATCTCTTAGAAGAGGTACCGTCATTTTACTTTACTGTTAACACCGGCCCATCCCGCCCGCCCCTTAACATTTCGGAGAGAGCTATGAAAAAACATGTCTTTTTCGCATTTCGAGATAACCCCCTCTGTTTTGTTCATGTGCTGCTGAACAGTCTTGATATGGCTGCAAAAGGAATGGAGGGTAAAATTGTTCTTGAAGGAGAAGCCGTTACCCTTGTTCCGGTCATGGCAGATTCCAGTCATTTTCTTCATACACTGTATCTTAAAGCGCGGGAGCAGGATCTGTTCATCGGTGCCTGTCGGGCCTGTTCCACCAAGCTCAAGGTGGCTGACGCTATAATCAAAGAGAATATTCCGCTGATTGGCGAGATGTCCGGTCATCCGGCAATGTCAGATTTCATTGACCAGGGATATACTATTCTGACCTTTTAATTTATCTGTTCAAAAGGATATGCTCATGAGAAAAATTGAACTGGCAAACAATATCTATTGGGTGGGTGCTGTGGACTGGATTACTCGCGATTTTCACGGGTATTCAATCAACGGCACGACATACAACGCGTTTCTTATTATCGACGAAAAGATCACCCTGATCGATACAGTCAAGAAACCCTATACGAGCGAATTACTCCATCGGATTCGAAATATCATTGACCCGAAAAAGATCGATTACCTCGTGGTGAACCACGTTGAAATGGATCACTCCGGGGCACTCCCGGAAATAATGGAGGCCATCAATCCCGAAAAAGTTATCTGCTCAAAAATGGGGCACAAGGCGTTGCTCCAACATTTCCACCGTCCGGACTGGCCGTACCATGTGGTCACTTCCGGCGATGAAATACGTCTTGGACAACGGACACTCAGTTTCCTTGAAACTCGTATGTTACACTGGCCGGATTCAATGTTCACCTACCTCAAGGAAGATCAGATCCTGTTCAGCAGCGATGCCTTTGGTGCACATTTCGCAACAAGTGAACGCTTTGATGACGAGGTGAGCCTGGATATACTCATGCGTGAAGCAACCAAATATTACGCAAACATCCTCACCCTCTACTCACCCTTTGTCCAAAAGTTACTGGCCAGGGTGCAGGAGATGCAGCTCCCGATAAAGATGCTGGCTCCGGATCACGGTGTTGTCTGGCGAAGTCATCCGGAGACGATCATTGAGGCATACTCGCGCTGGTGTACCTATCAGGGTAACGGCAAGGCTCTGGTCATCTACGACACTATGTGGGATTCCACTAAAATGATGGCAAAGGCTGTGGCTGAAGGACTTCATGAACAGGGTGTTGAGTACAAGCTGTTCGACTTGCTGGTCAACCATCGAAGTGATGTTATGACCGATGTGCTTGAGGCGAGTGCTCTGGTTCTCGGCTCGTCGACCCTCAACAATGGCATGCTGCCAAGAATGGCAGACTTCCTCATGTATATGCGCGGTCTTCGCCCTGCCAAAAAAGTTGCAGCGACATTCGGTTCTTATGGGTGGTCTGGTGAGGCGGTCGGCATGATGAATGATATTGTGAAAGAAATGGATATCACTCTCTGCCACAAGGGACTTAGGGTACCGTACGTACCCGGACACGATCAGCTCGGACAGTGTGTGGAGCTTGGACGAATCGTAGGCAGGGCCATGAAAGCCATGCTGGCAGGCGAAAAAGTTGAATCTGTCCTTTAAACAGGAAACGTCTTTATCCGGGAAGTCAACCCGGTGTTTACGCAGTCGACACCGGGTTAACAGGAGCTGCAGCAGGGGTTTTCCTGAATGGTTCTAAGCATCAGGTTTACAACCTCTTCAACGGACATACCGGTTGAATCGATAATCCGGGCATCCGGCGCAACCACTAACGGAGCTACAGTTCGCTCACTGTCCTCTTTATCGCGCTGTGTGATCTGGTCAAGCAGCTCCTGTTCATCCACCACCACCCCTTTGTTTCGTAACTGGGTTGCCCGCCTGTGCGCGCGTATCTC
>JAAYDD010000155.1 GCA_012729435.1 Desulfobulbus sp. | reverse complement strand
GACTTTGAACATTACAGACCCTGGCAAGGAGAGAGTTTTGGTGATGTGGCCGACCGGGTGCTGCCCGCTCTGAAAAGTCTTGTTGTCAGCCCGGATCCGGGGCCTCTGCTGGTTGTTGCCCATGCCGGGGTGAATCGTGTGATCCTTTCCAGATTGCAGCAGCACCCTCTTCAACAGTTGTTTGAGATACCGCAGGATTACGGTGCTGTAAATATTTTGCGGGCCGGTGAAGAAGGTACTGAGGTCTTGGCCGTCAATCTGCGTAATCAGTCACCCGATATCGAAAAACTCACAAAAATGTGGCAAGGAGAAATAATATGACGATTAAGACGGCACAACCGGGGAAAAAGATTGTTCCGGTGGAGGAGGCCGTGGGAATGGTCTTACCCCACGACATTACTGAGATCGTGAAAGATACGTTCAAGGGACGGGCTTTTCGGAAAGGGCATATTATCCGAGAGGAAGATATTGATCATCTGCGCCGTCTGGGAAAAGATCACATTTATGTGCTGCAGCTCGGCCCGGAAGAAGTCCATGAAAATGAAGCCGCATTACTCATGGCGGAAGCCCTGTCCGGAGATGGTGTAACATATTCAACGGAGATTATCGAAGGCAAGGTGAGTCTGCAGGCTGCACGGGATGGTCTGTTGAAGGTGAACCGGGAGGCACTGTACCGCTTTAACCTGCTGGGTGAAGTGATGTGTGCAACTCTTCAGAACAACACGCCTGTCCATAAGGGTGAACAGGTTGCGGCTTCGAGAGCCATTCCTCTCGTTGCTCCGCGTTCTGTTGTGAATGAGGCGGTCACCATTGCCCGGGAGGAGGGGCCGATCGTACAGGTTCTTCCCCTGACAACTGTACGTGCCGGTCTGGTCATCACCGGAAATGAGGTTTTTTACGGACGCATTGAAGACCGTTTTGAACAGGTCCTGCGTGATAAATTGAAAGCTCTCGGTTCCACCGTAGATACAGTACGGTTTGCGCCGGATGATCCGGAGCAGATTGCAGCCGCGATTCAGGCCTGCCTGGACAAAGGGGCAGAACTGATTGTCACTTCCGGTGGTATGTCGGTAGACCCGGATGACGTAACGCGTCTCGGTATCGCTGTTGCCGGTGCCGAATCCGTGGTTTACGGGACCCCGGTTCTCCCGGGTGCCATGTTCCTCGTTGGCCGGATAGGGAACGTGCCGGTTCTCGGGGTGCCTGCCTGTGGAATGTTCCATAAGATAACAGTACTGGATCTGGTACTGCCCCGTATACTGACTGGAGAGAGTATCGGACGTCAGGAGCTGGCAGAGTTGGGTCATGGGGGGTTGTGCCGTAACTGCGCAGTCTGCAGGTACCCTGTGTGCAGCTTTGGCAAGGCCTGATAAGTGAACTACGCAGCCGGTGACAGCGGACGTCTGCCGGCTGATTCTCAACGAATAAGACGGTATTGTTTTACATTTTTGAACAGGGCGGGATTTCGTCCGGTGCCATGAACTGGGAGCACGGAACTGCGGTTCAGGTGAGTAATGCGTACACAGCCTGCGTAGAGCTGAAAGAGAAGGTCACCGGGGTGTTTTTTTGGTTTAACTTGGTGTTATTGCATAAAAATTAAACTCTCCCGTGTTCTTCGATCGTCTGATGGCGGGTAAAAAGTATCCATCCCCGACTGCTTTCTGGTTTCTCATTTATAAACCCTGAAATGATGCTGCCCGCCATTTTGTGTATGGTTACCCTTCAACACTGATTACCTGTATGGTCTGGCATTTTTTGTGCAAGAATTGTAGCATCGGCCCCGGTTGCATTGAAAAACCGCCTTTCAACAATCAGAGGAGTGTACAATGAAGAAGATTACTTTGGTTGGCATGTTGTTGATCTTGCTGGTTTCTCTCGGTGCCTGCTGCCGGCCGGCTTACTGGCACGGTGGGAAACATGGTGCGAACTGGCATAACCACTCCGATCGACAGGGACATCTCGGCTGGCATAAGACCCGGTACGGCAGGTACCGGTGACGCATCCTGATAAAAAAGAGGTCCGTACAAAACGGTATCTCTTGTTTCAGGTTGCATAGGTCGATGCCTGGAAGAGCAGGGTGTGGAGGTTTACGATATTTCGGCATGAAATTGCCCGGCAGTGATGAGCAACCTGCCGGGCATTTTCTGTTGGAGATGCTTTTGCCGGTGTGATGTGTCCGGAGCGATGATCTCAAAGTATGGTCTGGCGAGTACCGGTGAGAGGTGTATCAGCCGCCGCTCATAACACTTAAGCTTATGAAAAGCTGCCGAAAAGTTAAATCGGAGCAGCTGTTTATCGCTGTGGCTGTTCTTTTTGTAAATGCTGCAAGGCTTCATTTATCTGCCGCATCAGCTCTTGTTCTTCCTGAGCATTATCTTCACTTTCCATCTTCCGGTCTGTCATCGGCAGACCGGCCTCACCCATCATGCCGAGCGGTCCGGCTTGTCGCATGCGTTCGATACCATCGGCTCGTTTCAGGGTATTCACCGTATTTTTGACCATCTCCTGCATCATCGCTTCCATTGTCTCATCAAGCTGTGCAGTCATACCGGCTGGAGGTAAAAACACACTGCCAGGGACATTGGTGCTCGTGTCGATCCTGGTAGCTAAGATGTTGTTTGTTATCCCCATGACAGAGGTCTCGGCCTTTAAAGGAAGAGCAGTGTTATGAAGGAGATACACCGTGGAAATACCGGCAACCGAGGCGACATCACAGTCAAAACCAAGTATTTTCTGTGCTTTATATCTGATCGTGCCGTTGACTTGTCCAAACATGCCGCCAGCTCCTAATTCTTTGGCGTTCTTTGCAAAGTTTGTTTTCTCTTCAGCGTTTAATTTCGCATACTCGCTGCGATAGATTTTAACCGGGTTGGTTGTTTTGCCGCTGGTTTTTCCGAGCAAGTCATAATGGCAGATCCAGTTCTGATCAGTGATCTGGATGGTCCGGGTGCTTTTAGTTACGCCCATAAGAGTGGAGGCGGAGGTGCGATACCTGGCCTGGCGGGCTCCGAATTCTTTAATGTAGAGCGTTTCCTTGCCCGACTCGGTGCCGCTCAGCTCATAATCAATGGTCGCCTCCTGGAACGGTGTTTTCACATCCCACGGCAGTTCTTCACTCCAGACGCAGGGCCACGCAAACAGCACGAGCATCATGACGATCAGTAAACTTTGTTTGTTCATTTGTCAGCTCCCCGGTATAGTTAGGCGCAGCAGTTCAGCTGCGTTTTCTCACCGCTTTGTACTGTATCGGTCTGTGCTCCCGTGTACAAGAAAAAGAAGAGGCCCTGATGCTTTCCATTATTCAGACTATTGCAGAGCGAAAGATCCAGCAGGCCATGGCTGAGGGGACGATGCCTGATCTCAGTCACTGGAAAAACAAACCAATGCCTCCGGATGACATGGCCAATGTGCCGGAGGATCTGCGCATGGCTTATCGTCTTTTAAAAATGCAGGATATGTCCCTGAAGAGGTGGCGCTGCAGAAAGAGATCACCCGGCTCGAGCAGGTCTTGGTGGGCTGTGCAGATGAGAAGGAGAAAATCAGACAGTTGAAGAGAATCGGCTTTCTCAAAACCAAGTTGGAATGTCGCCGGGGGAGACCCATGGAATTGGGCGAGGATGGGCCGTATTACAACCGGGTGGTGGATAGGCTGTCAAGCCCCAAAAAAGGATGACAGCCTGTTTTTGCGCGTTGTATTACAGTTCTGTGATTTCGTTGAACAGGTCTCTGTCCTGTTCAATCTTCTCACCGTTACCGATGGTGCACCGAAAACGGGTTGTCTCCAGTTGTTGAAAGAGAGGAGCGAAGGCCCGCAGATCCCTGGCACTTGTTTTGATGATTTCTTCAATCCGTTGCTGACGAAATGCCGGCGTAATCCCGGACAGATAGTCATTACGGGCGGCAGCACCCTGAGCAGCAGGTCCCTGGTGCGGAGTGTTTGATCCGTATGCACCGATGACCAGCTGCTGGAGCAGCTCTGCCGGCAGACTTTCCAGTTCATTGATCACAGTCGGGAGCGCCTCGTAGGCTTCATAGGTCTTTTTCACCTGAGGATCACGATAACTGACCATGCCGAAGTTGCCGGTAAGATGATTAAACCGGATAAAACAGCCGTAGGCCCCGCCCATTTGCCGAACCGTATTCCACAGATAGTCACGCGACAGCCAGGTTCTGAGGACTTCGAATGATCCGTTGTACCGGCTCGTGTCAGAAAACAGGTTGCAGGCTTGCACGTTATACACCACTTCCGCTGAGGTTTTGAAAGCCTGCGACAGGGGAGTCCGGGCAAACTGTGTATCCGCCGGCTGCAGGGAAAGATCTGGCAGCCCCTGTACCACAGACAGTCCCAGCTTCTGAAAGTGTCTTATATCCTGATCTTCAGCAGTGATGGCCACAACCAGCCCCGGTCGGCGGAACAGAAGGCTGCGGATCTCATCAAAGGCGCTGTGCAGGCGCGCCTCATGTTCCAGATAATGACCGGCCACCTGTTTCAGGTGGAGATAGGCATGCATGCCCTGGACATATTCGTGGTACTGACCGGCCCGGCTGAGATGAGAAAAGGTTCTGGTCGCTGCCAGGGAGTATCCCTCACTCTGGGTCGCATGTTCGGCCCAGGCGAACTCCCGCTGGACGATCTCTTCGATGTGGTGGACATCAGAGAAGTCTACAGAGGTCAACACCTCCACCAGAAGATCGAGAGCCTGCTCCAGATATCCGGAGAGCACTTTCATGTGCAGCCAGAGGACAGGCCGGACCTTCGCAGGATCGTCGGCACGCACATATACCTGGAAAGAGTGGGAAAAGTCACCGGTACAGAGATTGATGGCCTTGGCAAACTCCATGTAGTCTTTTTTGGCAGTGCCGATTTCAGTGAGTATGGTGGCAAACAGGTCAAGATACGGCAGGAGATGTACAGGGAGTGAGGAGCAGTCCAGACCGAAATCAAGATAACAGATGCCGTTTGTGTTCAGGTCGCTGATTAACAGCTCGGTTTCCGTACCCAGGATGGAGGGGTGTACTGCAGGAAAAGGCGGCTGACTATCAAGATCGCTGAGGGAGAGGCGCGGCAGGCGGTGCAGATCCTCAAGAGATGTCGGGGTCGCCTGCAGTGTCATCAGTTCCTGTGTTCGCTGGACCAGCTGCAACCGGCTCTCTTTGTTAAGAGATTGGGCGAAGGTTGCCAGCTGTTGTTGCTCGTGCTGAATATTTTCAGCCATTTTGTCAGGATCCGGTGCAAGAGTGACGGTGACCGTGGCCGGGTTATCCAGCAGGAAAGTACGGATGAGCTGTTCGAAATATCCGCTTTCCGTTGCCTCTTTTCGGATCTCCGCTAAAAGTTCCTCCATGCGCAGAGCGGCAAACGGTGACATCTCATACTTAAGAGCAGGTAACGCCTTGTTGATCAGGTCAAGGCCCCGTTGCGCCTTGTTCATCTCTTCCCGGACCGTGAACTCGTACTTGTTCAACTCCGAGAGAACCAGATCACGATCAAGTTGCTGTTCGACCATTCTTGTCAGCGTTGCCTTGTAGAGAGCAAGGAAATGGTCACGCTTTTCCGGATCTGTTCCGATCAGATAGGTGACCATGAAGGTCTTGTGGGCTGAGTTGGCCAGAAACACACCGCCGAAATCTTTGCACAGAGAGGCGTTGATTATTGCCTTTTTTAACGGCGAGCCGTC
>JAAYDD010000154.1 GCA_012729435.1 Desulfobulbus sp. | reverse complement strand
TGCATTGAGCACCTCGTAAGGGATCATCTTCTTTTTCTGCAGGGGGGCGATGTTTTTACCGACGCCGTCATCGAGAATCGGGTTATAGCCTTCGGCCAACAGCTCATCTATCTTGGCCTTGAAGGCTTCAATCTCTTTGAGCTGTCTGAAGATGCGGTCTTTTTCGTTCTGGGCATCGGCGCTTTCGTTGCCGGAGAGGTCGCTCTGGCGGTTGACCAGCGAGCGTTCTCGGTGCTCTATATAGACCGAGCGCAGGCGCATCAGCTTGTCGCGGCTCCATTTGTAAATGATGATGTAGCAGTCGAAGCCCTGTTCCGGCCCGCTGGAGAGATGCCAGATAAACGGTGTCTTGGGCAGATACATGAACAGGTTCAGATGGTCGGAGAGTTCCGCAAAGAAATATTTGTTCAGGTATTCGTGGATCGGACGACCAAGCACCGAATCAAAGCTGGAGTACTGTGCCGAGCTGAAGCCTTTCTCGCGGAATTTTTCCTCGATGCGATCCAGCAACACCTTTTCCCCGGCATTGGGTACCAGCGGGATAATACCGTCTTCATCCTCCATGAGGATCTCCCGGATCATGTCGGTCAGAAACTCCATGGCCAGCGTATGCATTCGTTGCTGCGGGATCACATTGCTCTGCTTAAACCAGTACCAGACGTTGATCGGGTTGACCTGATGACGGATGCAGAACTCTTCCAGATCGTTATTGTTCTGGTAGAGGCTTCCGAATCCGTTTTCAATCGCCTCACGCTCTTCGGCGGTAAACTCTTTAGTCGGTAATGCTTTGATAAACTCACCAATGGCATCCAGCGGGAATTCCTTGGTGGCTTCCGTTTCAGCCAGATAGGCATCCCGGGCTTCTGAAGTAACCGGAAGGCCACCGATGCTTTCACCTTCTTTGGCCAGTACCATTGTTTTGTCATGTTCAGTCAGGTCATAGATCTCGAATATCTTTTCATTAATGATGGCTTCGTTGAGGAGGACATGAGTGAGGAGGTGGTTTTCGTAGTTGAAATACTTCTTTGCAGAAACCTTGATTTCGAGGCCTGAAGCAATCGGACCTTGATTAAAATTCTTCTCTATCAAAGAGAACCCACATAAATGCTTCTTTACAGCTACACATACTGAAGTAAGGATCGTAACTGTTTTTTTATGACTGTTTTCGGCAATTGGATATGGAAGTCTTTCCACGTCTCCGACGGTCGTACTGACTGTGGGATTCAGGCAGCTTGCAACATACAAAAGTAATTTTGAATTCAATGCAGAAAGAACGAATTCAACTTCTCTATTATCTTCTATAAAAACTGAGCGAGAGGCACTGTCAAAAACACACCCTTCGTCAAGAACTCTATAATTTACCCCCTTTGTTCCTACCGAACTAAAAGTTATTCCTCTCTTGAAGTAATACCCCTCATTTCTTACAGAAGCACCTCTGTTATTCTTGATTGCTGAACCATTATTTTCCCAGTTTAGAACTGTCCACATATTCCCAAAGTATTTGTTGTAGCTGCCTCCTTTTGCATAGGGAACCCACTTTTGATTCTCAAAATCATAGCGTTCTTGGATTTCCCACCAAAACCGTAAAAACCGATTGTTATTGGCAGTAGTTAATCCTTCTGCAACCTTTGATTTATCCTTTAATGTCGCTACCCCAAACTTCTCCCGGAATTCGTCGGAGATCCAGTAGATGAAGGGCCAGGATTTGATGATCTTCAGTTTGGCTTGCGGGATGGTGTAGTTGTGCTCATTTTCAGTGTCACTGATATAGTCTTCAAGGGCCTGTAAGCAGAAATCTTTTTTATATTTTTCATTTGGAGTTCGTGTGTACTGATCCAGTGATACGAACCAAGCAT
>JAAYDD010000153.1 GCA_012729435.1 Desulfobulbus sp. | reverse complement strand
TGACGGATGCGATCTGTGGGTAAATATGGGCTAATATCGCCATCCCCGACGGACCTTGAAACAAACCCGTCAAACTGTTCCCCCCACTGGGTCTCAAGATGCTTTTTGTAGTAATCATCTGCATGATGAAAACTGATAAACGTCTTGTGTTTGGGAGTTACATTGGTGTTGTAAAAATTGTAAAAGCTCATCAATAACTCCTCTGGCCCAGTGATTTCATTACAGTAGATTCAAAGTTTCGTGCATTATTCACCGAAGCCGATCTTTGCAAGAAGTTCTCAAGCCCAATGCTTTTTTCCAGCAGCAGAGACTGTCTTTTATACTCTCTTGCAAAAACATCTATATCGCTATCAGAGCGCAACCGAGGCCACTCAAGAAGGTATTCCGGCAAGGTCTCTTGCCAGCTGTAAGAAGAACGATCCGGTAGAGGCGTAAAGCTTGATATTACCCGGGGCATTTCTCGTGCAGTGCCTATCTCAAAAGGCACCCACCATGATCCTTTTGTGTTTTCTGTGACAACAGCAACCAATGTGTCGCATTTGCGCAGCCTGTCGACCAGTAACGGAGTGAGGCTCGATTTACCACGGTTATTTCCAAGCTCCTTATCCATATCATCGATATAACAGGTAATATCGTGGACACGGTTAAGCCGCCAAAACACCTTTTTGGCTAATTCATCATCTCTGGTTGTATGCGATATAAATATTGGCATTGAATCACTCCTTATTTTTTATCCTTGGGAGGGCACGGGTCGTTTCCGTAGCTGTTGCCAGCACGGATCTTTCCGTCCACGCCATGAATTTTGGTGTCCGACTTCTGGTTTCTGGCGATGTTCTCCGCCTTATCAATGGCCTGCGCCTGTGTGCGGGTAACTTTGGTCGCTTTGCTGTTACCTGCGCCTTTAACCGCCCAGCCATCGGGATGTTTTACAACGTGCTGATTTTTACCTTTAGCCATGATTACGCCTCCATGTATTGGTTAACGATTTCCGGTTTTACCCGCCATTCGCCGGTGAGCATCTTCTGCATTAGCCCGCGTTTCTGGATTTTGTATTTTTCTGCGAGCTGTTTCAGTAAATTGATTTCTTCTTGAGCGGTGTTCAATGCAGACTGGATTTTCTTCTGTTTCTCTGGAACTGGTAAAAAAAGTTTGATTCCAAAAAAATCAGCCTTCGTGATATTCAAGAGCCCATGGCTTCTTGCTCCCTCTTGGCACACCGCTCGTAACTCACGGTTGGCAGCTCCTGACTCAAAGAGATGTAGGAGAAAATCGGATTCACAAGGGGCATCTGGTTTCAATGCAAAACATAGATACAAGGTCGACAAGACGCCTTTTTCATATTTGTCCAAACGCTTTGTTGCGCCATAGGGGTATCCTTTAGCAGAACTTCGGTTGTAGGCAAATTCACCCTTTTTCAAAAGGTAGTAACCCGTGACATTTTCAGCCGATACATTTTTATTGTAATACTCAAGCTGGCTGACTAATCCGTTCTGAGCAGAAGAAGTCAGTACATTCGTGTTGTTTTCCCCATTCTTACGAGAAACCGGGCTGCAGAGGTCGCTCAGGTTGTAATCTTTCCAAGTATGGTCGCTACGCCCCTGATTGATCAGATCATTTAGCAACCGCTTAAAACACTTTTCTTTTGCCCAAATCAGCCGTTCAGTTTTCTCGATGGCCTCATCCCAGGTGGACAACAGATCGGCAATGGCTTTTTGTTCGGGAAGTGGGGGAATCGGAAAATGAAGTTTTTTCATATCCCCGACATTTAGGTGCTTCATTGAAGAACCTGTCTCAATTCGGCGAAATAGTCGTCGACATAATGGCGAATTGAAGTATTGAGAGTAAAACTTGGGGTGGCATGTTTCTCTATACAGTCGCGAAATAACAAGCGCGTGACAATTGCTGCCTTCAAGTTCCTTGGGAACAATTGTGGTTAGGCCGATGTCGCCGGTCTGGATGGTCAACAAATCGCCTTCCTGCAAGCGGGATTTGCTGTTCTTCTTGTGAAATTCAGGAGTTACCTTTCGGATATTAGTAAGGTTGAAGCTGTTCTCCGTGACATTAAATCCTTGAATGTAGGTGATGCCGTTAGCCTCTTTAGTATAGTGAGATGTCGCGGTGCCAACAAACCCATTGGTGAGCAAAGATGTCAGTTTCCCGAGAGATGACTCTTTCCAATCGTTTGGTATATGGAGTTCTTGCTTCATCGCTGAATCTCCTTGAGCTTCTCGGCCATTTTCACACGCACCGCATCAAGCTCTTTTTCCAACTCCTCTATTTCCACCTGCACCGCATCGATGTCGATCTCATCTTCCTCTTCAAAGGTGTCCACATAGCGGGGGATATTGAGGTTGAAGTCGTTTTCCTTGATCTCGGCGAACT
>JAAYDD010000152.1 GCA_012729435.1 Desulfobulbus sp. | reverse complement strand
TTACAGAACGACAGCACCTTATAACCGAAGTGACAGAATCGACACAACGGGAACTGCAACGACTGCTTGCCAGGGCTGCACTCATTGCGCAGGAAAATCACTTGGACAGCCGGGTTTCATTTTTGCAGGCACTGGAAGAGCGTATTGCGACCCTGGCACAGCAAAACAGCGGCAGCTATGTGTATGCCGGATTTTATCGAGCCGATGGTTCCCAATCCGTCGAACGGCAAGACTCAGGCCATCGATACGCGAAAGCAGTGGAACACTATATCCGCACCCGCCCTCCTGCTTCACCCCATGACGATGGATCTGCTGAAACAGTTCTACTCGGCGGTAAATTACACGTCCATGTGATACTGCCCATACCCGGTCCGGGACAGGAGAAGATCGGATCTGTCCAGGCACTCTTTGCTCCTTCTGAAAACGTTATAGAGGGTATACAGAACAAATTACGTCGTACCCTGCTGCTCATTGTACTGACTGTACTTGCGACCAGCGCCCTCCTCTATCCGGTTCTTGTTCATCTGGTCAACAGGCTGACGACTTTTTCCCGTGACCTTTTACAAGCGAATCTTGACACCCTTGCCCTGCTTGCAAACGTTATTGCCAAACGGGACCGCAGTACCGGTAACCATCATTTCCGGGTGACACTGTATGCGGTTCGTCTTGCTGAATCGATGGGTCTGGCCGACGCCGAAATCCAGACATTAATCAAGGGCGCATTTCTTCACGACATAGGAAAAATCGGGGTGTGTGATGAACTGCTTCTCAAATCCGGCAAACTCAGCAGAGAAGAAAGAAGTCTGATGCAGGATCATGTCCGTCACGGCATGGATATTATTGCCGGGTCCGGATGGCTGGCTGATGCAGAACAGATCATTGAAAATCATCATGAGAAATTCGACGGCAGCGGATATCCTCAGGGAAAAGCGGGTGAAGAAATCCCATTGTCTGCGCGTATTTTTGCGGTAGCCGACGTGTTCGATGCCTTGACTTCAGAACGTCCTTATAAAAAACCATTTTCTCTGAAAGAGGCATCCACAGTTCTGGAACGCGGCAGAAACACACACTTCGACCCTCAGGTGCTCAGTGCCTTCCAGACACTGATTCCGGAGCTCTACCGCACCTATGTTGAAGGTCCGCCTGAAAAACTCCGCGATGACCTGCAAAAAGTGTTCAATCGTTACTTCAGTGAAAAAATGACCGTCTACTACTGACGGGCGATGGTGAACAGGCAAAGCATAGAACAATGACGACCACGACGGTTATCATCGGAAGAGGAAGCGGCGAGACCGTACATGTAGAATATGCAGTTTATGACCAAGAATCCTCCAAAGACGGATAATCGCCCAGATTGTGATCATAACAAAGCCGCTCAGGAGAAAGAGAAAAGTCCACGGATGGTTGAGCGCACTCCAGATACCCGCGATAACCAGAACATCTTCTCCCACGGATAATGTCCAGTTGGAAAGAGGTTCGGGAGAAAGATTGACAATCGCTCTGGTCCCTGATTTCAACAGATGACTGCCAAGGGACAGGGTGCCTCCTCCTGCTCCGGCTGCAACAGCCAGCCCTGTATCAATCTGTCCGGCAGCTGCGACTGCCAAGATGACACCGGCTGGAACACGGATAAATGTATGGAGAATATCCCAGACAGTATCAACGCCAGGAACCTTATCGGCAAGAAACTCGATAACATATAGACATCCTGCCGCACCGATTACCCAGGGATGAGTCAATACTTCCAGACCCGCAGGCAGCTTGATGACATTCTCTGCCCCCAGAATCCCCAGCACGAGCACAGCGGCATACAGATTGATGCCGCTGGCCCACGCACTGCCAAGAGTCAGAGCAATAATGCCGGTCAGATGATCAGAGCCATCCATCCATTTCAGATAAGATGCTTAACCCTGGCGGATCGGTGTGATGACAATATTTACCCGGCGGTTCATCGCATCGCTTGAAGAGATCAGCTGGGATTTACCGTATCCGACGGCCTCAATGCGTCTTGGATCTATGCCACGCTGTGTAAGGGCATTTTTAACCGCATTTGCCCGTCGTTCGGACAACTGCTGATTATACTGTTCACTTCCCCGCGCATCTGTATGTCCTTCCACACGGATCGTTGTATGCGGATACTTACTCAGGACATTGGCAACCCGATCCAGCTCAGCATACGCACCCGGTTTGAGTGAAGAAGAGTCATAGTCAAAGAACATGTCACTCTTAAAGGTGGCGGTCAGAACGTCATGATCACGCTGGATACTCGCGGCTTCAACCTGCCGTAAATCCTGTTCCTGGCTATCCATGTAGGCACCGATCTGATTCCCGGCAATCCCGCCTAACAGAGCACCAATACCGGCACCGACCAGCGTACTGGTGGTGTTATGACCAATAGCCTGACCAAGAATTGCTCCTACTCCCGCACCTGCTGCGGCTCCAACACCGGTTCCGGTCTGTTGCCTGCTCGCACCGGCACAGGCGGTCAGCATAGTGGCTGTCCCGATGATTGCTGTCCATCTGATTACCTTGTTCATACGCACTCCTGTTGTTGATTGTCTGCTCAATTGGAACGAATAAAGAATGATAAAAAACATCCTTCTGCATCACCTCTGTTCCGGTACTCATCATCATGTTAAACAGTACTTTAAAGCATAACCCCTCAATAGGCAAAAAGGAAATGCAGCGCTTTTCTTATCTGAAGCAGTCACCAACCCCAACAGCCTCGAATGATTTTAGCCCTTATTCTTCACCAGAAAGATACCTTCCAGGGATACTTTTATCAGATCCTCACCCGACACAGAACAATCTTCTTCCTGTTCAGGCGGTGGCACTGCTGCACCCCGGCAGATCGACTCGCCGACTGTCGGAAAAACGGTGATCCGACAAAACAGTCCATTTTGAATTTTGATCGTAACTCCTCATTATCAAGCGGTAAATTTTATTATTTTCCTTCTTGTTTACCCATATTGAGTATGGTAAACGTGCACATTATTTTTCAGTGACGGTGTTCTAAACTATCAGACCCTTCAGGCTCTCAGGCAGGCGGGTCCCGTATCAAATCGCAACAGATGAACCCACCCTATCTTAATTCAACAAAAGGAGCTATCTCCCCGATGAAACGTGTTAACTCTCCTCTTGCCGTAGGCTGTGTCTCGCTACTGGCCGCCGCAACACTCATGGCCGGAAACGTCTTTGCCGCTGATGAAGAAACAGCCAGTCTGCTGCAGTTCTACACAGGTCCCAATGGCAGTTATGCCAGAGCCACCTTAGAGGCTGACCTCGGCTTTTTTGGTCAGGGTGATTCCTGGTTCGGCAATTCTCGGGAAAATCTTGGCAAAAAATCGGATTACTGGTGGGAGTCGCTCATCCGCCCAGGGCTTGATCTCAAATATGTTCTCCCTGATTCCCAGTCTTTTTACGGACGAATCGATGCAGTTCAGGCAAACACCTTTGGTGGTGTTGATGCCTCGGGAACCAACGGACCTTTTTACGATACAAGTGAGGACGTTGGCGATCTCCGCATTGATCGAGCTTATGTGGGATGGCGATCCGGAACCCTGTTTGGCTCTTTAGGTGAAGATTTCCTTGATCTCTCCTTTGGCCGGTTGCAGTACTTTTACGGTGACGGTTTTCTCCTCGGCTCGCAAGGGTTTGGCGGTTACAATCGGGCCGCATATTGGATCGGCAGCCGGAAAACCGCTGATTACGCGGCTGTGGCCCGGATGAAAAGCGGTAACTGGTCCGGTGACCTTGTGTACTTCAAAGCCGATGATCGGGCAAAAACCGATACAAAACTTGGTGGCGGGAACATAAACTATGCCATTGAAAACGTTGTCTCTTTCGGTGCCGGTTTCTACGTTCTTGATTCCGATGACGAGCGCCGTGATTCCATGAACGTGTACAACCTGCGTGGCGGTATCAATCCCTTTGCCATGGCAGACGGCATTCCAGCCTTGCGACCGTTGCGGTTTGATGCAGAATTCGTCCATGAAGACGCCGGCCACCGGAAGGTCGTGGATATTGACAATCCTGACTTTGCCAATGGAAAGGCCTGGCACATCACTGCCAGCTATGAATTTGAGGATGTACCCTGGAAACCGCTGCTTTCTTACCGGTATGCACGTTTTGACGAGAACTACGACTCGCTTTTTTACCATTCCTCCGACTGGGGTACCTGGTTTCAGGGTGAGATCCTGGGCGAGTATGTGCTTGCCAACGAAAACCTCGACTCACACATGGTTAAACTGAGAGTGCAGCCGCTCGATCCGGTGACGGTCAATCTTATCTACTACAAGTTTAAACTTCATGACGCTGCGGCAGGTGGTGCCAGCAGTGACAAGTATGCCGATGAGTTTGATCTGATCGTTGATTGGGATGTCAACGATCACTTCTCACTGTCTGTTGTGGGTGCCATCGCCAGTCCGGATGACGCTGCCAAAGAACTGACCGGCGGTGACAACACCTGGTCATATGTAATGGTTCTTGGCGGAATTAAATTTTAATTAAAAACCATGATCAGTACACCCCCGATCCCGGTGATCGGGGTGTACTGATCTTCAGACATCACCGCTGCTCAGCCTGCCGCTTCAATACCTTCCGCACAAATCCGCCACATTCTCAGCTGCTTTTTTGCACTCCAACAACAGCCGCGACGAAATACGAGCTCACAGATAAAACCAGAGCTCTCTGGGCATCGCCTTTAAGTCATGTGTAATAGACACCCTCTCTCTTCCGGCCACACTGATCCGTATTCAGAAAATAAAAAAAGGACAGCCGGATCTCTCCAACTGTCCCTAAATTACTGGCGGAGCCGACGAGACTCGAACTCGCGACCTCCGGCGTGACAGGCCGGCGTTCTAACCAACTGAACTACGACTCCAGTATATGGTGGGCGAAACAGGGATCGAACCTGTGACCCTCGGCTTGTAAGGCCGATGCTCTCCCAGCTGAGCTATTCGCCCTGAAAGGTGACGGTCTATTTATCAGGAGAACCCCTTTCCGTCAAGTAAAAACAGAGCCTTCATCCTGATCATAATACTTTTCTCTTCGGTCTCATTCAACGCCGGAACCTGTCAATGGGCCGGAGTGTTATGGGAGGAAAGAGTAAAGTCACGGTAAATCGAATCCAGGGGTACATCCTTAAACAATGTTTCCCCTGGTTTGAGGATCAGTGCTCGCTGCAGCACATTATCAACGCTGTCCACCAGATCAATGGTGAGGCTGGAGCGGATTTTTTGCGGCACGTCCCGCAGATTGCGTTCATTCTCCTTGGGAATAAGCACGTTGGTTATATTCCCTCTTTTAGCAGCAAGGAGTTTCTCGGTCAGACCGCCGACAGGGAGCACCCGCCCACGCAAGGTAATTTCTCCGGTCATGGCGAGCTTACGGTCAACCGGTAACTTCAGAATAGCTGAGACAATGGCTGTGGCAATGGTGATTCCAGCGGATGGGCCATCTTTTGGTATTGCTCCTTCCGGCACATGCACGTGAATATCAACCTTCTGCCAGAAGTCCGGTTCCAGACCTAATCGTATGGCACGTGAACGGACATAGGACAGGGCCGCCTGTGCCGACTCCTGCATAACATCACCCAGCTTTCCGGTGATGGTTAATTTACCGGATCCCGGCATAACAGTCGCCTCGATCTGAAGCAATTCGCCACCAACCTCAGTCCAGGCCATACCTGTACTCAGGCCGATTTCATCGCGTTCTTCAGCCAGACCATAACGATACTTGGGCACACCGAGATATTTTTCCACTGTTTGCGCTGTTATCCGATACTTTTTACGGGGTTGCCTGGTTTGCAGACGCTCACGGGCGACCTTGCGGCAGAGGGAAGCAATAGCTCTCTCCAGACTGCGGACCCCTGCCTCTCTGGTGTAACAGCGAATGATATCAAGAATCGCCTTTTCGTTAAGTGAAATCTCTCCGGGCTTAAAACCGTTTGCTTCAAGTTGCTTTGGCAGGAGAAACTCGCTGGCGATATTGAGTTTTTCCTCTTCAGTATAACCGTTGAGCTGAATAATCTCCATGCGATCCTGGAGCGGCACCGGAATACCATGAAGATGATTTGCCGTGGTTATAAAGAATACTTCTGAAAGATCATAGTCAACATCAAGATAATGATCGTTGAAAGCGTAGTTCTGCTCCGGATCAAGTACTTCGAGCAGTGCCGCCGATGGGTCACCCCGGAAATCCACACTCATCTTATCAACTTCATCCAGACAAAACACGGGGTTGATCACGCCGGCCCTCTGCATCGACAAGATGATTTTTCCAGGCATGGCGCCAATATACGTGCGTCGATGCCCGCGGATTTCCGCTTCGTCACGCACTCCACCCAACGAGAGCCGGATAAACTGACGGCCCATGGCTCGTGCAATGGAACGACATACCGAGGTCTTCCCCACTCCCGGCGGTCCGACAAGACAGAGGATCGGGCCGCGGATCTTCTTTACCTGTGCCTGAACGGCCAAGTACTCAAGGATCCGTTCCTTTGGTTTTTCGAGTCCGTAGTGATCTTCATTGAGGACCGCTTCAGCACGTTCGATATCAATTTTAGAACGCGACTTCTTTTTCCAGGGAAGACTGAGAATTGCATCGATGTAGTTTCTTACCACCGTGGTTTCTGCTGACATCGGCGGCATCTGGCGCAATTTCTTGAATTCTTTCTGCACCTTTTCCTTGATTGCCTTGGGTAACCTCTTCTTTGCAATCGCCTCTTCCAGTTCGGTCAGATCATCGCCACCTTCACCCTGCCCCATTTCCTCCTGAATGATGCGCATCTTCTCAGAAAGATAGTAATTCCGCTGGGTGGCGTTCATCTTCTTTTTCACCTTGGTGTGAATATCCTTCTCCATTTCGGAAAGTTCCATTTCCCGATAAAGGATCTCCAGCACTTTGGCAATCCGTCTGGGCAAACTGATCAGTTCAAGTATCTCCTGTTTTTCTTCAGTAGGCAGCTGAATATGTGACGTGATGAGATCGACCATCCGGGACGGGTCTTCCAGAGAGGTGATCGATTTTAGAACCTCTCGCGGAAGCTTTTTATTACTCAACGCATACTCATCAAACGCTTTCCGGAGTTCACGAAGATAGGCGGGCACGTCATCGCGTTCAATATCGATGTCCGGTACAGCGGTGAGCCGGACAGAATAAAATCCGTGTTCACCTTCTCCGCCCAGAAAAGGTCCATTCACCTTGGCCCGGTGCTTCCCTTCAACCAACGCCTTGATGGTGCCGTCAGGCAGACGCAACAGCTGCATCACCGAGGCTAAAACTCCAAAGGAATAAAGATGCCGCTGTTGCGGGTTATCCACCTTTGCATCCTTCTGAGTAACCAGGAAGATCAATGATCGATTTTCCATGGCCGTTTCCAGTGCTGCGACCGATTTCTTTCTTCCGACCACAAGTGAAACCACTATTCCGGGAAACAGAACAATGTCCCGCAAGGGCATCAGCGGATATGTCTCGGCACTAAAATCAGTCATTGATACAGTCAGGCAATATTGTTTGTTGCGGTATTTTCATAAAGAACAACAGGGTAGTCCCCTTCGGTGACAACCTGCTCGTTGATAATACACTCGGTGACATGTTCCTCGGAAGGCAACTCATACATCACTTCAAGCATACACTCTTCCATGACCGATCGCAGGCCTCGAGCTCCGGATTTACGTTCGATCGCCTTTTTGGCAATTGCACGATACGCTCCTTCAGTGAAGCTGAGCTTGATCCCCTCATAGGAGAACAGCTTCTGGTACTGCTTGCTTAAGGCATTCTTCAGATCCTTGAGTATTCGAACCAGATCATCTTCCGACAGTTCATCCATTGTGGCTATCACCGGCAGACGACCGACAAGTTCGGGAATCAACCCGAATTTCAACAGGTCTTCCGGTTGAATCGAGGCAAGAACTTCACCGAAAGGCCGTTCTTTCTGACTGACAACTTTGGCACCGAATCCCATGGCCTGAGTACCGGTGCGTCGTTTTATCACATCATCAAGCCCGACGAAGGCACCGCCTACAATGAATAAAATATTCGTGGTGTCCATGCGCACCAGCTCCTGTTGCGGATGCTTACGTCCGCCTTTGGGAGGAACTGAAGCCATTGTGCCTTCAATAATTTTCAAAAGC
>JAAYDD010000151.1 GCA_012729435.1 Desulfobulbus sp. | reverse complement strand
GGCGTCTTCGATTTCCCTCTTGCTTTCAATCGTGATAAACGGACCAGCGACCGGAACTTGTGTCGAACTGGTACTGTAACTCGAGTTTCGAGGTACTTCCCTGACTTTGTTCCAAGCAGGTCAGGTTGAAGACAAGTCTGTTACCTATTTTTTTTGAAAAGATGGCCTTGGGTTGCGAGAGCATTGATCCCTTGAATGTTGGATAATTTGTGCGGAAAATATTTTCAAAATGTTCTTCCAGCCAGACAATTTTTTCATTTTGCAGGGCTAATTGCTGAGATTTTGCAATTTTTTCGTTTATCTTTTGGCTTACGGTTCGAATAGTCGGGTCTGATTGATAGTTACTCGTCCGTATCAACCTGAGCACTTCTCTACTATGTGTTAAAGCACCATGCATATCCCCCTTATTCTCGGCAACGACAATCGCTTCCTGCAACTGGGCGATTTTGACGAGAAGTAAGGTTTTTTCGATTTTCCCCAAGGATTCCTTTTCCACATTGGTTATCGAGTCCGGTTCATTGGCCAGAAGATGGAGAGCATTTTGATATTCATCTATGGCAACTTGCCAGTTTTTTTGCTGATAGGCCTCGCGTGCGGTGGACAGGGTGAGGTAGAGACGGGAATTGATGAGGAGCCTGTGCAGATCCTGCCGTTCTTTTTCGGTAACTACGGTCGGGTTAACTGTTATAACCTGTTGGGCCTGTTCAAGATATCGAATGGTTTCTTTCCACTGGGATTGGGTAAAAGCTTTTTTTGATTGATCTAGCTCATGCCGAAAAGTGGCCGCGGTCATTCTGTTGGTGATATCACTGGTTGTCCCCAGTGTCTGAATATTGCCTGATATGGACAGTGCGTTTCGATACGCAGCAGCTGCTTCATCCCAATTTTTTTCCTGTTCTGCACGCTCGGCAACTGTTAAAGCATGTCGTAATTCTAAAGACTGGACTGTTTCATTGAGCACAGCCTGCTGTTTAACCAGGTTGTGTTCAGCCGCAAACTTTAAGGCCTGACGGTACAGGGTCAGGGCCTCCAACAGCTTGTTCTGTCCAACAAGTATCTGGGCCTGCTCGGTCATGATGTTGAGTTCTTCTTGTGCGGTAGCCAGTCCTGCCGGAATATACTCTCCCTGATACAGGACCCGTCCTCTTAGTCCCTCCTGGAGGTGTTGCGATGTAATAAGATCGGTGATGGCTTTTTCCTGAGCACCTTTTCTGAAACGGAGGACAGTCAGGTTCGATAAAATAGCCCGGGCAGCTTCCAGATTTTCAAGGGCCGCATCAAATTGCTTTTTGTCAATAAGCAGTTGACCTTTAAGCAGCTGGGCCTGGGATTCACTTAAAAGATCCTGGTCGTTGAAATAAAGAGAGATCGCCCCTATGAGAAGCCCTAAAAATCCGATACTGATGAGAATTGGCTTTACCGGGAGAGAGGATATTTTTATCAGGGATTTTCCGGTTGATAAAGGCTTCGTTTGCCTCGGGATTGAGGTTTTGGACTTTGTTTTTGATTCCTCCCGTTCAGTCTTCTTTTGACTGACTCCAGCCATCTCGGCCTGCTGAAACGCCTGTTGAATGCGCATACGCAAGGATTCAGCTTCAGGGGCATCAGGTGCAATAGTCAGCAAATTGTCTGCAACCTCGAGAGCTTCCTCATATTTTCCCACATCTTCAAGTTGCTCGGCGAGCTTGAAGAGCTGGTCAGTTTTTCTGAGGGTTCTGCCGATTTCCTGCTGCAGCTCTTCACGGTCCGGAAAGTCGATATCGTCCGGTACTTCTGCAAGTAGTTTGTTGGCTGTAAAGATTTTATGGTCACGGACAAGGTCGCGGATCCGTTGGAGATCATCTGGCGTAACAGTTTCGATTGGTTCAAGGAAATCGTCACTCTCAAGACCTAGAGCAGCAAAAGTGTCTTCAGTAAGAGAGTCGAGCGGAGTTGCAGTCTCTTCAATATCTGCGATGCTGATACTGTCCAAGGGAAGTTGGTCACGGTGCTGTGTATACCATTCTGCAGCTTCTTGGTTAAAAGGATCATTCAGGTTGTAGACATTGCCGCAAATCATTTCTCCTATATGGAGAATAAGGTCCGGAAGAGATGGATTTTGCTGCCAATAATCTGCTAGTCGAATGGCTGCAGGATCAATGTCAGGATGGAAAATTGGAGTCAGCGGTTTGGCAATGGGTGCAAAATGGGGGTAACCAAAAGGGAGGCTGAGACGAATCCTGTGCCTTTCACCAATAGTGACTGAATGTCCGTTTTCTTTGACATACCCGCGCAGAACATACTCAATCTCGTAATTGTCGGGGGGGTGACCTGTCGTTCCTACAATTACGATATGAGGATAGAGTTCCAGTAGTTCTTTGAGTTGCGTGTATTCGTCGGCGAGTTGCTGTGACCCCATCACCATAAAAGTAACCTACCTGGTAAAAGCTGTTGTACGGATTTTCAATTTCAAGAGAGGTGGAATAAGCTGAAGCGATCCTTTTTCGTACAGAACTGCAGCAGTCATAGTTTTTTGATAATTGTAAAGTATTTCGACGCTTGAAACAAGTCGACGTTGTCTGGAATGTTTGAAAAAGGCTTTGGGGGTGGATGACAAAAGATTATTTGAGTGCACCTGAAGAGATGTGTAAACTTATTACAGGATTAAAAAATGAGACAACGCCAACTGCATGAAAACATTCAACGCTGCATTTGAGATTACTCACGTTCAGAACTGTCCATTATACGAACAGGATGACTGTTTTGTCCTGACGGACAAGGCAGTTGAGTTACCTTTAGGCCGTGCCTCCTGTCTGATCCTGGTACGTGAACTGACCGGGGTGCTCTTTACCCTGATACCGGATGCTGATCAATGTTTCGTTAAACATCACAGGACGGTTTTTACGTGTGGCGGATGTACCGGGTTGATCAAATTCAGACTGACAGAGAAACCTGTCATGAGAAACAGCAACAAAACTTCACCGGCCTTTTCAGAAAATCCGCAGTCGGTTGTCAGTGGACGGATTGAGGCCATCCACCCGGCGGAACTGTTGCAGGTGTTTCACATGCATCAGAAAACCGGTCGACTTCTTCTTGAATTTACAAACGGATCAGCACGGGTAACCTTCAGGGAAGGCGGGCTGCTGGCGGCACGTTTCGAAGACTTTGATAATCAGGAAGCGATTTATGCAATGTTGGCGGAAAGGCAGGGAACCTTTCATTTCATTCCAGGTCTGCCGGAGGCACTGATGCAGACACGGGAAATTGGCGATTTTATGATGATTCTCATGGAAGGTCTGCGGCGCCTTGATGAGGAGGCGTAAAAGTAAGGCCCGGTATTTTTCAGTGGGAAACAGTGTGTTGAAAAGGGGACAGTTTCAGAATACTCAGGAAGTTATTCACATGATATTGAGCTTTCAATTCCCTGTTCTTAAAGGCTATGAGATCCACACCGGTACCGGCGCAGTGTTCCTGGTCCACCACTGAATCCCCGATATAGATAGCCTGATCCGGTTCTACCTGGAAATAGTCCAGAATCATGTAAAGACCGTCCGGCGCAGGTTTCGGCCGTGGCGCAGTCAGAGCTGTGACCACCATATCAAACCACGGACGGAGAGCGAAGGTATCAAGAATCGTATCCATGGTATCGGTACGATTGGTTGAAATGGCTGTTCTGTACCGTCCTTTGATCTGCTGAAGAAAAGGCAGCAGGTCCGGTTCCATGATCATGTGATGGAGATACCGACTGTAGTCGAGACTTTGCCGATACTTCTCGATGGCAGAGGGAAGGACATGAGCATGTCTTCGGAATATGTGGGCTATGGATGTTTGGACATTGTGAATATGAACATACTGTACCTCTTCTTCATCCATCGGCGGACAGTCAAAAGCCTGCAGTAGATGGTTGTAGTAGTGGCGGTTTGCCTCACGGGAGTTGAACATAACTCCGTCACAGTCAAAAATAATGAGTTTAAGCATCGGAGTCCGGATAGAAGGGAAGAGCGCTACAGATTGCTCACCTCTCTGGTAAGTTGATCAAAAAAAGTGTGCATGAACGCGTGCCGTTGTTCGGCCATTGCACGTCCAACAGGGGTCAGCATCTGGTCACGGATGGCAGACATTTTGACCACAAATTCACGATAAGCTGTATCCTCCAGTGAATAGGGGAGAGTTGCAGAAGGATTCACTTCAGGGTTGTGGAGTCGAGCTCCTATCTGGCCGGCAAAGAGAAAAGCTCTACCGATTCCGATGGCACCTATGGAATCGAGTTTATCCGCATCAAAGAGGATTTTTGCCTCCAGACTCTGTGGCTGCATGGTATCACGATATCTGTGTGTTCGAATACAGTGACAAATGGCCTCGACTGCCACCCGGCTATAGCCAAGATTTTCAAGGAGCGGTGCTGCCAGTTCAGCTCCCCTCTGAGCATGACATATCCGTCCGAGACTCTGACTTTCGTCCTTTCGTCCAATATCGTGGAGCAGGGCTGCGGGGATGAGGAGGTCAAGTCGGGCTCCCATTAATCGACCGATGGTCGTCGCGTTGTGCAAGACACGCAGGCTGTGATCAGGACCATGTGCTCCGCCTTCTGCCTCACAGTAAAGCCGGCTGATCGATTTGAGCTGATCAAGTAGGACTGTTTCGGTGGTTCTAGACGGCATTCTGTATCAAGTTGTTGGATCGCCGGCCCTCTTACCGCTGCTGAGAGTCAAACCATTCAAGCATCAGCCATTTGATGCCAAAGAGGAGGAGATCCTCATCACTGCCGGCCACGCTCTTGAGTTGTTGCGTATTCAACGGTGTCGGCAGATGAATGTTCCCCTTGGCCAGTTCTTGACGGAATTGATCCACATCATACAGCGCAAGTATGTACTGATCCAGCTGCAGTGCGGTTGGCTGAAAAGATCTGTTACGGATGCTTTGATGCTGGTAAAGGGGAAGGAGTGCATCGTTGAACCGATTGTACAGAGTCAAACCCTGTTCCTGAAGGTACGTCTGAGCATTCTGTGAAACCGGTTCTGCAAATCCTTTACAGTGCGGTTCTTGCAGAAGAACCAGAGATTCGGTGACTTTACCGCTACTGTCACACTCTCCGCCTCTGCCCAACGGATAGGCACGACAGCTCCCCGGCCGATTCGGATAAACGGAACAGCCGTGTTCATTTACAAAAACACAGGATGCCCGTCCGTCATCCACCATGGTGAGATAACAGATGGGTAAAATCTGATCCGCCGGTTGCTCGATAATGACGTATCTCTCCAGAAACTGGTGAGAGGTGATGTTCAGGGCATTTTTCAGCCGAAGAACGTCATAGGGGCTTAAGGCAAGATCAAGCTCGCGGCAGCATTCAGTAAAGCAGGAGACCCCGGGATGACAGGCAAAAGAAAATTGCTGTTCCGCCGAAATAACCTGAAATTCCGCCGGTAATCCGTTGGTCGTCATCACGAACTTCTCCGCTTGAGGGTCAGCATGGGGGCGGCAACGAAAATGGACGAGTACGCAGCGATGATCAGTCCGACAAGAAGGGCAAACGAAAAATCATGAATCGCTGATCCACCCAGGAAGAAGAGAGCGAGCACTGTGAACAGCACGGTAAGGCTTGTGATGATAGAGCGTGCCAACACCTGGTTGATTGAGTTGTTGATGATCTCATGGAACCGCAGCTCAGGATCGTTTCGCCTGTTTTCACGGATCCGGTCAAATATGACGACAGTATCGTTCAGTGAATACCCTGCCAGAGTAAGAAGAGCCGTGATGATGAGCAGGTTGAACTCTTTGTCAAAGAGCCAGCAGATTCCAAGAACAGCCAAAACGTCGTGAAATGTGGCTGCGGCGGCAGCCAAACCAAAGCGTAAATCGAACCGGAATGCAAGATAGATCCAGACCCCGATCATGGAGAGAATGATGGAGATGACAGCCTTGCTGCGGAGATCAGCAGAGGTTGAGGCACCAATTTCAGACTTGCTTTCCATGGAGAAGCCTTTGTCCGCCTGCTCTTTATTGAGGAGAGCCGTTATCTCGTCACTGATATTTCCAAGCTGCTCGTCTGATTGTTTTAATTTGACAATCAGTTCATTTTGACCGGTCACCTCCTGCAGCTCCACTCCAGGATAGCCATGGTTCTGCAAGGCATGGCGTATTTCATCCAGAGCAAAAGGTTTTTCCGCCTTGTACTGCAACAGGATGCCCCCTGAGAAATCAACACCCATATTTGCCTGACCACGGACTATCTGAATGAAGGCAACGACCCCCAGGGCAGCAAAGGCGACAGAGATACTGTAGGCGATTTTTCTGACGCGCATAAAGTCGAAGTTCGATTTCTTGATAAAGCTGAAGAAGTTGAGCTTATTCAGTTTCTTATACGTGAACAGAACATCGTAAACGATTCTGCAGAAAAACAGGACGGCAAAGAGGTTGAGCATAAGTCCGATGGACAGAGTAATGGCAAATCCTTTGATGGGGCCGGTGCCGAAAAGGAACAGGGCGAACGCTGTGATCAATGTGGTTATGTGACCATCAATGATACTTGAAAAGGCACGGCTGAACCCGGTATCCACACCGGCGCGGAGTGATCTGCCAAGGGCGAATTCGTCACGCATTCGTTCGTAGATAAGAACGTTCGCATCAACAGCCATACCGATCGTGAGAATGATACCGGCAATACCTGGCAGAGTCAGCGTTGCACCAAAGAGTGCCAGGCCGACGAATAGCAGGAGGATATTCAGTGCCATGGCAATATTGGCGATCACCCCGGACACCCGGTAATAAAATATCATAAAGCCGATAACAAGGAGCGTGCCGACTATTCCGGAAAACATGCCCTTGTCGATGGAGTCCTGTCCCAGGCTTGCACCGACTGTCAGATTTTGGACAACATCAACAGGCGCCGGAAGTGCTCCGACACGAAGAACGAT
>JAAYDD010000150.1 GCA_012729435.1 Desulfobulbus sp. | reverse complement strand
CTGGTGACAGGTGCCGGTGGCATTGTCCTGTATTTCGGAAAATCGGAAGGGGAAGCTGTGGAGAATTCGAATGGATCGCCGTCGATTTAATCCGGATGGTTTCTTTCGTCTCTGGAGAGATGACACTTCGGCAGACTGTTGCAGGTGGGTGCAGGCGTGATAGTATCTGGAGAGGCAGTATGCCTGAACATGCTGTTTTGTTGGCAAAAACAAACCATCTTTGACCAGCATGCAGTTGTGGTTGATCCCGTTCCAGTGCGGGCAACCGCGGTGTTTGCCGTGTCCAGCTCTTCCGGACCGACTGCTTTTCTTTTGAGTAAAATTGACGTTATGCATATGTAATTATATGCAAAAAATGTTCCACCGTCTGGGTTTTCGATGGCCTTGCTCATGAAAAGAGCAGCGGGAAACAACGAAACAGATGCCCTCTTGTGATGCTTATGATGTTTTTAGGATTCTGTACGATGCTGCCAGCGTCTTCCACTGCGTGTTGGACATTTTTATAACCTCCCGGTATATAGGAAACAAAATAATGAGCAGACCTATGATTGAGGGTACCGGCTGTGGATGAATTCACGCGTTACGTTAAAGGGCTTGATCCGGATCGAGATGCCTGGCTGACAAATTTTTTCACTGAAAATCATCTTGCCTATGAGGCTTTTCCGGAAAAAGTTGCCTCTCCGGAACAGCTGAAGTTTATTGTCCATCTGGACAAAGAGCAGATCTACTACCCGTGTTCTGACGAACTGTTTCAGGCTATTATCGATAAAAAGGCAGATACGGTTCTGACCTCGGCCTACATAGGCATTTGGACCCGCCTGGAAAAGTTAGTGCGTGAGGTGGTGGTTGATCCCTATAAACAGCGTTATCTCCTCAGTCTGCTTACCATCAAGTTCAACCACGAGACTGCCCACAAGGTACAGTTACCCGGGCGGATAGAAAAACGACTTTTAAGTATCTTTACCACCATCAGTGAAATCGACCGTCCGCTGGCCATGGAGCGGGAGCAGGAGAATCGGCGAGTAGCCCTTTTTCTTAAATCAGATGTTTTTGAGCGCCTGTTCAATTCGCCCGAAGGTCTGGAGATAAACGAACAGACCAGTCTGGTCGACCTTGATTTTCAGCTCCATCTTCTGCGGTTGCGTCGACTCTTGCTGCTCAGTTCGATGCGGCCCATCTGGCGACTGGATCAGCCGCCGGGTGAGGATGTCCTGCGAACAGTAATGAATAAGCATCTGGCAACATCGGAGTGGATGTGGATGTGCAACTGGTTGCGGGACGTTGTGGCCGGCCGGCGTCGACCGTGTATCCTCTGGGTGGGGGGGCGTTCTGGTGAGATCGTGTTTGATTTTGCCATTCTCCGTATCCTGATGAAAATCGGTATAAAGGTCATACTGGCGGTCAAGCAGGGGTTCTATTATCACCGGGTGTCCTTTATTGATCTGCTTGAAGATCCGACGCTGGGAGAACTTCTTGAGGATGCCGACATCATTGGAGATGATAAAATCTCCAAAAATGAACTGGTGCGTCGTCTTGACACTGACAATCGGTTTCTGGTTATTTCGGACGGTACCCGGGAGCCGTTTAATCCGTTGTTAACCTCGGTAACGTATGCCAGGGCATTTAAGGAAGCTGATCTGGTTGTTTATCGTAGCCCGGCCGGGCGTGAAACCATTTTTAATCATTTTCAGTTCACCCGCGACATCCTTTCCATTGTCCCCGGTGATGATGGTGAGATCGACATTCTTTTTAAACCGCACCATCCCAAGGCAGTCCGATTTTCCCGCGCCACCCTGCGTCGTATGGCGCAGAATCTGATCGACATGGTTAAGCTGGAAAAAGCACAGGGCAAGACCATCTTGTTTTATTCCGCAATTGTTGGATCGATACCCGGACAGT
Organism: Desulfobulbus sp.; assembly: GCA_012729435.1. Taxonomy (GTDB): domain Bacteria; phylum Desulfobacterota; class Desulfobulbia; order Desulfobulbales; family Desulfobulbaceae; genus Desulfobulbus. The sequence continues at coordinate 2,289 of JAAYDD010000150.1, read as the reverse complement.
TAAAGACAGCCAAAGAGATCTTGAACGTCTTTGTCGAATATCTGCGCTCCACCTTGCATGATGTGGTTATAATCAACCCCGGCGAGCATTTCATAGAGGGGATGGATGCCGATGACATTATGTATATGTGGGAGATCTTTCAGCGATCCGGCAATATCGATATCTGGCGCTTTCAAAGTGTCGACGATGTGGACAAATCCTTTGAGCTGATGGGGAAAAAGGTGCCGCCGGAATGGACCGGAAAGGATGCGACGTATTCCACCGGATGTACGAAAGAGATGGAGATCGCCATACAAATGCAGAAGTTGTATCCGGAAATGCAGCTGATCGGTCCTCCCTATGAAAAGTTCCAGCGTCGCAAAGAGTACGGGGTGGGTAAACTGTACGATCGCACCCTGGCCGGCAGCGAGTAGTTCCGTAACTTCTCATGGCTGCATGGTACATCTGTCCCGGCACGTGACATATTTCTCAACTCATTTCTTTCTTCCATGCACATGCACATGCACATGCTCTGGATGTCCGTTCAGACAGGTATCCGGAGCTTTCAATAAAAAAATCAGGATGTTTACATGAAAACCAACAGCGGTCTCAGCTTCCTTGATGCCACTTTTCGATCAATTTACCCCCAGGATTTTGCATATCGTCAACAAGCGGAAGCGCATCTCGATCAACTGACCATGCCTCATTGGGCATTGGGTGATCTTATGGATTTAGCCGTTGATTTGGCCGGTATGACGCGTTCGTTGCGGCCTCCGGTATCCCGAAGAAAGGTGGTTGTGATGGTGGGAGATCATGGAGTTGCTGCAGAGGGAGTTTCACTGTATCCGCTAGAGGTCACGACTCAGATGGTCCATAACTTCGTTCGTGGCGGAGCAGGGATCAATGCTCTGGCCAGGAGGAGTCAGACCGAAGTCTGTATTGTCGATGTCGGGGCCCGGGACAGCTTTGATGCGTTGGTCCGGTCAGGCAGAATAGTTGCCAAAAAAATCGGATATGGAACCGCCAATATCGCCTATGGACCGGCTATGTCCAGAACACATGCCGTGATGGCGGTGGAGGCAGGAATTGAGATTGCCAATGATCTGGCCGCCACTACAGATGTTTTCGGTACCGGTGAGATGGGGATTGGCAATACCACGCCAAGTACAGCTATAGCGGCGGTCTTTACCGGTAAAAAAGTGCGTGAACTCACAGGTCGCGGTACCGGTATAGATGATGCCGGTTTGGAGAAAAAGGCCGCGATTATTGAGCAGGCCCTGCAGATAAACAAACCTGATCCCAAAGATGGACTCGATGTGCTTGCCAAGGTGGGCGGGTTTGAGATCGGTGCCATTGCCGGCCTGATCCTTGGAGCAGCGGCCCATCGTAAACCGGTCGTTGTTGATGGTTTTATTTCCGCGGCCGGTGCGATGATCGCCTACAGCCTGGAGCCGTTTGTTCGCGACTATCTTATCTGTGCTCATCGAAGTGTGGAACCGGCTCACGAGGTGTTGTTAAACAGGTTGCAGTGCCGGCCCCTGCTTGATCTTAACTTGCGGCTTGGGGAGGGCACAGGAGCGGCTGTGGCCATGCATCTTGTTGATGCTGCAGTTGCAATTCTTACAGATGTGGCAACTTTCCGGGAGGCTGGAGTCAGTGATGCAGGCCGGTCTGTCCAAAAATGAATGATTCAGGCACTGTACAAAAAATTGTACCAAGGTCATGCCATGCTTGACCTGATCCGGTACATGTGATAAATTTCATATTCTATATAAAGACTTAGTTATAGAGGATGCCGTGAAAAGAATCGGTTTGATCATAATCACGTTCTGGATAATGGCCATCGTATCAGCCGCTGAAGTTCAGGCAAGCGAAGCACAGGCTGCTCCGGTGGACGGAGTGCTCGAGCAGCGTTATGTGATTCCTGCTGAACTTAGCCCAGAGGAGCGGCGATGGTTTAAAGTGTTTCAGGAAGGTAACCTGTTGTCCGAGGGATGGCAGGCCATTTCGAATGAAATTCTTGCTAAAACCCCATTGGAACAACAGCCTGCCCAAAAAGCGGCTCTCGAGAATCTTGGCACAAAAATCGGCACTGAATGGAGCCGGCCCAACAGTGTCCGTAAGGTCAACAGTGCCATGTTGCGGGAGTGGGGTGACATTCTTCGTCAGACTGCTCGGGACAACCCCCGGTTGCTGGCCAAAACTCTCGAGACCATAGATAAGGAGGTTGATGCTGTACTTGATTAATCCTTTTCAGGATTGATCATCCTCCTCATACCGCTCTTCCACCCTGCACCGTATTCGGCCCTG
>JAAYDD010000149.1 GCA_012729435.1 Desulfobulbus sp. | reverse complement strand
TCCGATGGTGATTATCGGTTTGTGTGTCCTGCATAATCTATAATTTTTGGTTGCTTGCGTACGTTGAACGAAGTGTGTCGACATGGCGGCGTTTGCGGATAAGAATACAAAGGAACATCAGTGGATCTACCTGACGGGAAAGGAGATCTATCAGTTTTACAGCCGGATCAAAGGCCGTCTGCAGGGTATGCATGTTTACGCCCTGGTCGGCAAGAGCGGAACCGGTAAAAGCTTCCGGGCTCAACTGCTCGCTGAAAAGCTGGGGGTCCCCTACATCATCGATGATGGACTGCTGATCCATGATACAACGATTTTGGCCGGGAAATCGGCCAAGCAGGAGAAGAATTATATCAGTGCCATTAAAACAGCTCTGTTTACTGATCAGGACCATCGACAGAGTGTGGTACAGATGATTCAAAAGGAAAAGGTTAAGAAAATTCTGCTGCTCGGTACATCGGAAAAGATGGTGACCCGGGTGGCGGAGGCGCTTGAGTTGCCGCCGATCAGTCAGTTTATCAAAATTGAGGAGATTGCCAGCCAGAAAGATATCGAAAATGCCATAAAATCGCGATTCGAAGAGGGAAAACACGTTATCCCCGTGCCTTCAATTGAAGTGAAAAGAGATTATGCCCAGATACTCTCGGATACGATCCGTATCTTTTTTAAAGGGGGAAAGGATAAGGATGGTGTCAAGAGGTCGCGATTTTTTGAAAAATCTGTTGTTCAGCCGAATTATCATGAGAACGGAGCAGGGGGAACTGTAACCATTTCCGAAGCTGCCCTCACTCAGATGATTCTTCATTGTATCGACGAGTATGACGGTGAAATTCTGGTGCGGAAAATCAAGGTGAAGCTGGGGCGCTCCGGCTATGGCATCGATCTGTTTATAGATGTTCCTTTCGGTAAAACTCTGACCGGTGAGCTTCATGATTTAAGAAACTATATTCTCAATAACATCCAGCGATACACCGGAATTATTATCGATCACCTCGAGATCGCCATTGATAATATCTCTCAACGTAAAAAAAAGATAAAGACAAAGAGCAGCAGGAAGAAGACAAAAAAATAATCTGTTGCTGAGCCGTTGGTTTCAGCAGATGAGTGGGGATAGATGTTCTCGTGGATCGTGTCACAGCAGGTTGCTGCAGAGGCTTTTTGAACAGGAACCGCTCAACCGGGTGGACATTGTGTTCATTCTGTTCGTCGGCTGCTGACCTGTGAACGGCTCGCAGGGCGATGCTTTTGCTTTATGGCTGTTTTTTGAGACGGATTCTTTGATTTTGAGCCGGCGGGTAATGAGAATTATCACTTGACTCTTTATGATCTGTCTTGTTATAAGTCCTAAGTTTTCAGTGGTTTTTTCGGAAGTGGCTGTGGAGAATGTTGTTGTCGGAACGGTTTTAGGGAGTTTCTTGAGGCCTCTAGAGCGTATCTGAGCTGGATGTTTGAGCCGTAGGTACGAAATTACCCCTAAGCCTTTCTGCTTTATTTCATTCAGAGTGTTTTCTCTCTTTTCACTGGCCGGTTCTGGAACATGTAGCGTGATAGGCACTGCCATCAATGATGTTGGCAGATGTGAACGGGGTTTTCCGGAAGAAGTGGCGGTTCTGGCACTGAAATACACATTGGCCGGCGGGCTTTGGCAGTGAATGCATGATGAGAGTGTCAGACAGACCGGCAATGTGGCAGCCTTCATATACCCCTGTCTCTTCCTGGAAAGCGCTGTACCCTGTTCTCTGTTTGTGTGTGTTGTGAGATTAATGCTGGATAAGTGTAACACTATTATTTGATTAAAGAATTGTGGTGTACCGGTCAAAGGTCTTGTTTTGAAAGAATGTTTTCAGGCACCTGAAGCTCTAGAGGCGTTCGGGATGGTTGTATGTCCCGTATGAATTTCTTCAGCTCCTGCACAGACTTTTGAAACAGGATGTTTGGCTGCCTCACCGCGTAGCTGTACATTGTTACCAGGGATTTGAATTAACATTTTTACTTCTCAGGAGGATTTCGCACGGAGGTGCGGGATCCGCCGCAAAAGGATGCGTCTATGAAAATTCATGAGTATCAGGCTAAAGAACTATTTCGAAAGTTTAATGTACCGACCCCTAAAGGAAAATTAGCTTTTACCTCCGATGAAGTAGAAAAAATTGCTGAAGAGTTCGGCTATCCTGTTGTTGTTAAGGCGCAGGTGCATGCAGGTGGCCGTGGTAAGGGAGGCGGTGTTAAGCTGGCGAAAACCAAAGCTGATGTAAAACCGG
>JAAYDD010000148.1 GCA_012729435.1 Desulfobulbus sp. | reverse complement strand
GAGTACTATCCCGGCGGCGTCACCGATCCCAACTACTGCGTGCTGAAGTTCACCGCCACCGATGGCCGCTTCTACAGCGATTTTTATCCGAGAAGTTTTGTGATTGAATAAAAATAGAAAATGGAAATAGCAAATTGGTTCAGGGGTTTCGAGAAAGGTCTGAATCAGCTTTCTCCAGAACAACGGTGCTGCTTCTTTTCGGAGTGTGGAAAGAACTGTGTGATTAGCAGCGGTACGCTATCTGTTTACCAAAAGTTTTATGAGGATGTTCAGGGCAATATAGACGCATTTTTTCAAAAGGCTAATGAGTTACCTGGTGTGAAAGGTGAAGTCGTCGAAAAAGGACGCAGCTATCGTCTTGTTTTCCTGGAGTGTACTTGCAACTTGTGTAAAAAGGGATATGTCACGACACCATTACTCTGCGAGTGTTCACGCCAAAGTGTGATTTATTCACTCCAAAGTTTGTGGAAAGACGAACACTTCACAGTGACGCTTTGTCATTCCATCTTACGTGGCGGGGCAGATTGCGAATTGAAAATAGAGGTGGAAAAACCATGATGAAGATATGAAAGCGAAGAAAGCACTCGTCGTTATCGACATCCAGAACGACATCACTAAACACTATCGCGACATCGTTGAAAGAATCAATGATGCTGTCGACTGGGCTGTGGCAAGCGAAATGTATGTTGTCTACATTAAGCACAACAACCTGTCGGCAGCAACCCGCACTTTCAAGCCGGGCACGCATGGAGCGGAACTTGTGCCCGAGTTGAAGATCGTTTCTGACAATATCTTTGTAAAGACCAAAAGCAATGCTTTGACCAGCGAAGCATTTGCCGCCTTTATTGAAAAGAAAGGTCTTCATGAATTCTATATCGTCGGAGCCGATGCCACAGCCTGCGTGAAATCAACGTGCTTCAATATGGTCAAGTCCGGTTATTCTGTATATGTCATTTCGGACTGCATAACCAGTTATGACTTGAAGAAAATCCCTGAGATGCTCACTTATTATGCCGGCAAAGGCTGTAAAGTGATTACATTATGAGAAAACATTGGATTGACAATCTACGCTGGGTGACCGTGCTGCTGGTACTGTTCTACCACGTCATCTATTTCTACAACAACAAGGGCGTCTTCGGCGGCATCGGAGGTTTTGGCGACGGGCCGCAGTATCAGGATGTGGTGATGTACATCCTGTATCCTTGGTTCATGCCGCTGTTGTTCATTCTCGCCGGAATCAGCGCACGCTATGCGCTGCAGACGCATCCGGCCCGGGATTGGTTCAGGGCCCGCACCCGGAAACTGCTGGTGCCTGGAACCATCGGCCTGCTCGTATTCCACTGGATGGTGGGGTATTTCAATACTGCGGTGGCTGCCCGGCAGGGGATATTTGACGGCGTTCCGGCCATTGGGAAGTATTTTATCATGGTTTTCAGCGGTATAGGCCCGCTTTGGTTCGTCCAGGTGCTGTGGTTGCTGTGCCTTGTTCTTCTGTTGGTCAGGGCATTGGACCGGAAGGACAGGTTCTGGAACCGGTGCGGCAAGGCAGGTCTCGTCTGGATTATCCTGCTGGGCCTGCTGTTCTGGGTGGGAGAACAGACTTTGATCAGAAATCCCCGTCCGGAGAGCCTGGATGGATTATGGAATCTGTATAAACCATTGTTCTATCTGGTCCCGTTCCTGCTCGGGTACTTTGTGTTCTCGCACGATGAGGTTCAGGAAAGGGTGAAGAAAGCCTGGATCCCGCTGATGGCCTGCGCCGTAGTATCGGGCGCTATTCTTGTCGGAACGACCTTCGGGCAGGACAACACCTCGCCGCGGTATCTGGGGAGCCCGCTCAACTGTCTCTACGGCTGGCTGATGTGCCTTGCGATGATGGGGTGGTTCAAGGCCTGTTTTGACCGTACCGGGCGGTTTGCGGGCTATGTGACACGCTCCGGCTATGGGCTGTACATAGTTCACTATCTGATAGTTGCGAGCCTTGGATATATGATGAAGGTTTATACCCAGTTCCCGCCCTTTGCGATGTACCTGATACTCACCATCGCGGTATTCACACTTTCGCCGATCTTATATGAAACCCTGCGGCGGATTCCATTTATCCGCTGGTGTGTTTTCGGAAGAAATGCTCCTGTTCGAGAAATCTGAATTTATCGGGCGTCCAAAATAGCAGATGAAGATCGAGGAAGCCATGCTTTTCTGCTCTGCGAGGAGAAGCAATGCAAAGGCTACTTCGTCCTGATCACCTCTGAAATCAGGAGGATGATCTAACGTGAGGAAATGAAGAACAAACGCGCGTCTTCCGTTTCCTTCAGACTGAAGCCATTTTTTTCGAGCACCCGGATTGAGGCCAGATTCTCCTTGAACACTTCTCCGGTAATGCTTCTCAGCCGAAGATCGCGGAAGGCCATTTCGCATATCTGCCGCACAGCCTCCGT
>JAAYDD010000147.1 GCA_012729435.1 Desulfobulbus sp. | reverse complement strand
TTCATCACTGTTGTCACGCCGGATGAAAATAAAAAAAGAGCCGGATTCAGACTGAGTACGGCCGTCAGACGTCCTCATCCTTCCCGGCTCTATGGATTCCGACTCTTTTCCAGCGGGACCGGATCACGACATCCATCCGGCCCACGGGTCACTTCTTCATCAGACAACGCCATAGGCCAGCATCGCTTTCGCCACCTTGGTGAACCCGGCGATATTGGCCCCCATCACGTAATCCCCCTTGCGGCCGTACGCCTCAGCGGCATCGAGACAGGAAGTGTGGATACTTTTCATAATCTGCAGTAAACGACTGTCCACTTCTTCGCGACTCCAGGAGAGCTTCAGACTATTCTGACTCATCTCCAGACCAGAGGTGGAAACACCGCCTGCATTTGCAGCCTTGCTTGGACCGTACAACAGGTTGTTGTCCTGATAAATGCGTACTGCATCAGGGGTAGACGGCATATTTGCACCCTCGGTAACACAGAAGCAGCCGTTTTGTACCAGCGCCTGGGCATGTTTCCCGTTAATTTCGTTCTGGGTTGCACACGGCATGGCAACATCCACCTTAATGCCCTGATCCCGAATCACATCCCAGACGTTCTTCCCCTCTATACAGGCGGCATTGTACGTACTCGCATACTCACTCACCCGACCACGGCGAACGTTCTTCAACTCCTTCAGATAAAGCAGACGATCGGCATCGATCCCATGTTCGTCGATAACCGTTGCACTTGAATCTGAAACTGAGATAACACGGCCACCCATTTGATTGATCTTTTCAATGGCATACTGGGCAACATTGCCTGCACCGCTCACGGCAAACACCTTGCCCTTGAGATCAAGCCCCCGGGTCGCCAGCATCTCAGCGGCAAAATAGACAGCACCGTAACCGGTGGATTCCGGCCGTATCAGGCTGCCGCCGTACTCCAGCCCCTTTCCTGTGAACACCCCTGTATGGTCATTGCGAATCTTCTTATAGTAACCGAACATATAACCAACCTCGCGGCTCCCGACACCGATATCTCCGGCAGGCACATCCGTCTCCGGTCCTATATGTCGAAACATCTCTGCCATGAATGACTGACAAAAACGCATGATTTCACTGTCTGATTTACCCTTCGGGTCAAAATCCGAACCACCTTTTCCACCACCCATGGGAAGTGTTGTCAGGGCATTTTTAAAAATCTGCTCAAAACCGAGAAACTTAATAATCGAAAGATTTACCGATGGGTGAAATCGAATGCCTCCCTTGAACGGACCGATAGCGTTGTTAAACTGGACGCGAAAACCACGGTTGACAAAGACCTGTCCTCTGTCATCCATCCAGGGTACCCGAAACATGACCGTCCGCTCCGGCTCAACAATTCTTTCATAGATATTGGCTTTGACAAACTCGGGATGCCGTTCAACAGTCGGTTCCAGAGTTTCCAGGACCTCGGTCACAGCCTGATGAAATTCCGGCTCTCCTGGATCCACTCGCTTAACCTTGTCGATAACATCTGTAATAACTGACATGTACCTGCCTCCTTATTGCAAATTAACGGGTTCTGTGTCGGGTATCCCGGTCTTTCATTTCCGGGGGATCATCGCGGTTTACTTTATAATAAGATGCAGAGTCTTTCACAACTCTACCTTATAGATTTTTCTGATAAAAAAACGTATCACCTACTTTTTGACGGAATCGAATATTATCTGTCAAAAAGATCGGTAGCAACTCAACAGGCCGGAACCAGAAATCTGTAATGTCCGGAGATAAACATCCTCACAAGGTCTTGACAAAAATATATTCCGCGCCTTACAAGACAGCATTTTACACCAAACAGGATAATAACGGACAGAGACTGTGCTCTGAATATTGGTAGAACGCATTTTAAATGATTAAATTTTAAGCAGTTAATCTGTGATGTGTGCTTCTTGCCCACGTAGCAGGAACTTCAGTCAATCCCGGCACCGGACAGAAGAAGGAGGAGAAAGTATTTTCCTGAAAACAGATACTACGGTTTTAAAACCATTCCTCCTTGCAACTAAAAATCAAGGAAGACAACCGGTTCATAGATAAAAAAGCCGTGGATAAGGTGATTTATGCGGAAGTTGCTGCCAGATGACTTAAAATAAATTTCTTGACTCGAATTGAACAAGGGACTGTAATATTAGTCACACCATCTTTTATCATAATTTTCGAACGAGATGCCTCCCATGTCGTTGACTATCTATATCACAAAAGATTTTGATCAGATGAGCCACGTTGCAGCTCAAATTACCGAGGCTAAGATCAAACACATACAGGCCAGTGCGCAGACCGTAAACCTTGGCCTGGCCACCGGCAATTCTCCAACCGGGCTGTACAAACATCTCGCAAAAGCTTTCAACAGTAAACGCCTTGATGCTGACCGGGTACGAAGTTTTAATTTAGATGAGTACATCGGTCTGCCCGGAGAAAATGCTCAACAGAGGGCTCTGCACTGTAAATCCTACAGTTATTTTATGATTGCCGAGTTATTCGGGCTGCTGCAGCAAAAATTTATAGAAACCTATGTCCCCTATGGCTCACTGATTGAACAGACTCAACTGGAAAAAGAGCTAACGGCCCATCCGGAATACTATACAATGCGTGGCAACAGCCGCGGCCAGGCCATTGAAATCAACGCTGAAGCGGCAGGATTATTACGCGAAATCAAGCAGAACATCTTAGATTCCTATCTCCGTAAAATAGAAGAAGCCGGGGGTATAGATCTGCAGATTATCGGCGTAGGCGGACTCGGCCATGTGGCTTTTCATGAAAGTGGCATCCCGTTTGACTGTTCTCCGATCATACTGGTCAAACTTGATGACAATACCATCAAAAATGCTGTGACAGACGGAAGCTTCGCTTCTGTTGCGGAGAGCCCTCATTACGCTATTTCCATGAGTACTGAACTCGTCTTCAAAGCCAAGACCGTTCTGCTGCTGGCAAATGGTCCCAGAAAAACCACCCCCATAGCCAAATCACTGCTCGACAGTATCAGCTGTGATGTTCCTTTAAGCTACAGTCAGCAATACGCCGCCACCGGCGGTGAAATGATCTACATTCTTGACGAACCGGCAGCGCTTGATGTGCTGACGGCCCGGGACATCCTTCTGAGCAAGGGGTACACTGTCGTCGATCTGCGGCATGAATCCTACGAAAAGGTTGAGCAGATCATGTTTTCAAGAAATCCACAGACCTGTATCTTAGGATAACTCCTGTAAAATCAGAACCCGGCCCCCTCGGGATACGTTCCCGTTGGTTTGGCCGGGTCAATTCTCCACAGTTTTCTTCAGAGATACCGGAAGCTGAGCGACGGTTTGACCGAAATACACATCGTAAACTGAATCAGCAGCTCTACAGCCCCCTTTATCTACATACCGGATTGAAACATATCCTGCACTTTTCCAGTTTTCAGCCTCCCCGGACTGCAACATCTGCACCCCTTTGCAGGCTTACCGGTGTTGAACACCAAAAGCAGTACCCATAATCTGGGTTTTTCAGGACGTCCGTGTTATGGTGCTGTTGAGGTCGATAAGCCTCTTGAGGATAATCGATTTTACCTCTTCCACGCAACCGAAGGAGAAACCAT
>JAAYDD010000146.1 GCA_012729435.1 Desulfobulbus sp. | reverse complement strand
GTAAGTGTTCATAGTTCCTTGATTCATAGGTTTTCTCCTCTTTTTTACTTCTACAAAAAAGCCGGAGCAAGAAGAACATTGAAGTTCTTGCTTTACTCCGGCCCAGTGGTGGCTCAAACGGCCCCGGCGGCTCAGTCAGTAAAACCCTTTGCTGCTAGATTGCAGCTTTCTTTTGGACGGGTGAGGCCCGCTCTCTCTTGCCTGTGCCTAGATCGGCGGTAAAACATCGTCCGCACTTCGGACAAACAACTGAGATGCTCCCTTTTGCGTCGTCCGACCCCAGTACCGCCCCTCTCTCGCACCAGGGGCAGGGGATCTTCTTCTCAAGCTTTTTCCCCGGCACGGCGGTTTCTCCTTTTCTTGTTAACAGATTTGTAAATGATTCCTGGAAAAATATACTCGGGGTCGAGGCGCCGGTCTTCCCAATCAGCCAATGTTTCTTCATTCCGGCGCTCACGCTCGGTTTTCCTGACTGGCGCCAGTGTGTGTGGCAGGTTATAGATGCAGGGTTTCCTCATCGCCTGATCCGGCAACCGGGTAAACCCGATTTGATCCAGCCTGATTCCCGCAGTCACAGGCGATACCCTGAATGCGCCTGCTAACCCCCTGACCAGGTACCTGTACGCCGCTTCCTCGGGCTGTTTTGTCCGGACCCTGTCCCGGTACTCGGAGATGAGGATGCTTTCCTCCAGGAATCTCCTGACGCGGTGACTCGGCATCAGCAAAGCGCCGGCCAGATAGTTGGCTTGCCATTCCAGCCAGTCCTCATCCGTCCATTCCTTTTTGGGTTTTGCCGCGTCTCCCGGGACGTCCTCTCGTTTCTGGAGCGAGTAGGCGATCCCACAGCTGTTTCCCTCCAGGTTCTGACGCAGAAAGTAATCTCGGTGAAGGATCTGATGCGCGCACTCATGCATCAGAGTGAACCTGGGTCTGCTGGAAGAGTCCGGGGAGATGGCGGCAAGCGTCTTGTCCAGCAGAATGGTGTCTTTCCCGACTTCCTGCAGTGAGACTTTTCCAGTTTCCGGAATGTAAACGGGCACCGGAGTATGGTCAGAAAACACCGAAAGCCCCAGATAGACTCCTTCATTGGACAGCCATTCAAACCGCACCTTTTTGCCCAGGTAATGCACAGCGAACTTCCAGGCGGAAAACTTCGGGTCATCCTTGCCGTCGAACCGAATGAACGACCGAATATGGGCGTTGGCGATCTCCTCCAGCTGCTTCCTGGAGAGGACAGGCGCTCTGCTCATGGGCTCTCAGCCTCCCAGTTGTCGATATCGGAAATGAACCGCAACCATTTTTCCTGGCTCACCTTTGAGTCCCGCGCCCGCCGCAGCGCGACCCTTACATAGGGATTGCTATTGATGTAATCCGGCAGGTCCACTGCGATGATGCCGCGGGTCTTTCCGGCCAGGTCGTACAGCAATAGCCGCTCTTCCTGCGTCAATTCGAGGATATCCGCGATTCGGTCCTGGATCTCACGGTCAGGCGCTTTTCGGCTGCCGGTCTCCATGAAGCTGTAGTACGCGCCGCTCATTTTCAGCAGCTTCGTGATATCCTTGATCGTCATGTCACGCTCTTTGCGCTTCATGGCCAGGAAGTCGCCGAAGGTCCCGGGGAAGTCTTTCACCATCATGGTAGGGTTCCTTTCTCGAGAATAACGGGAACAAGTGTTCCTATATCGTAACCGCAGGATATCATAGGGAGAGGATGGAAGTCAATTACAGGATTGTTAAGTTGGGGAGAAAAGTAGAATGTTCGTGCAACAGTAATTTCGCTTAAAAAACCGCTGGGCTCCATGCTACAATATCGGACAGAGAGTTAAGGAGAAACGCCGTTGGAAATTGCCCGCTTTCTGGATTGACAGGGAGCCACTGCCGCCATGGGTGGTCAGCATAAGGGCCGGCCCCTGTGGGGAGGGCTGACCGGGTGGACAGGCTGGCATGGCGGCCTCTCCCTGCCAATCCCCGCGGCAATTTCCTGCAAGTATGAACCCAAAACAGGAGGCAGTCCATGTCCGATGTCCGCAGGAAGTATGATGAGGATTTCAAGAAGAACGCTGTCAAGCTGAGCTATGCCAGCAGCAAGTCTGTGGCCGAGGTGGCCCGGGACCTGGGCATCAGCAACGGCATGCTGTATCGCTGGCGTCAGAAGTATACGGCAGAAGGAGATAAAACTCGGTTTGCCACCCTGGAGGAAGAGAACAAGGCGCTGCGGCTGAAGAACGCAGAGCAGGCTATTGAGATTGACATGCTAAAAAAAGCCAGCGCCTACTTTGCAAGCCTCCACAAGTGATCTACGCATTCATCCAGGCACATCCGGAACATGCAGTGGCAAGGTGGGCGCCCTTTCTTGAGGTATCAACCAGCGGCTATTATGCCTGGCTGCAGGAACGGGAGAGCAGGCAGGCCAGAAAAGATGACTATTGCGCCCAGGTACAGCGGATCTTTGACCAAAGCGGCGGCACCTATGGAGCAGACCGTGTGGCGGGGCAGCTGCGCAAGGATGGCTTCAGCGCCAGTTTCAAAAAGGTGAAGCGGATCATGAATGAACAAGGGCTGTTCTCTGTTCATCTGCGGTATCAGCGCAGCCTGACGGATAGCCGCGGCGTGCGGGATGAGGATTGTCCCAACCTGCTGCGGGATGTGCCGGGGAATCGTCCCTTTCAGGCCTTGTCCAGCGACATCACCTACATCCCCACACAGGAAGGATTTGCCTACACCTGCACGATACGCGACCTGCGTTCGGGCGTGGTCCTGGCGGAACAAACAGCATCTCGAATGAAAAAGGAACTGGTGCTGGACACCCTTCGCTCAGCCGTGAAGGGCTGGAAACTTGAGAAGGGCACTATCTTCCACTCAGATCGGGGCAGCCAATACACCAGCGAAGCGGTTCGTGAACGCCTCAGGGCGTATGGATTCAGGCAGAGCTTTTCCAGAACGGGGAAGCCGGGAGACAACACTTGGAGCGAGAGTTTCTACTCCATCCTCAAGAAGGAGCTGGTACACCCCATTGGCCGGTTCCGCACCCGGGAGGAAGCAGCACAAGGTATTTTCGCCTTCATCCACAGTTTCTACAACACCCAACGTATTCAGAAGTGCCTTGGTTATCTCTCGCCCATGGAATGGCTGAACCGTTACTACAACTCGACCTTGAAAATCTCTGCTTAACAAACTGTCCGAAAAAGTGTTGACGTGCCCTGACCTGGTGAATTGGATGAGCAACGGGTATAGCATAATAATTTGAATTGCGATTTATTGCAGACATTCCTGGCAGAAGAGAGGTATAGTGACAGTACCAAACTAACGGAGGATGAACGGAATGCGCGCGAATTGCACGTTCAATATTGACAAGCTGATCCGGTATCTTGAAGAGGAGAAAGCGCGTGGAGCGACGAAAGTGAGCCTGCACCAACCTTGGGTGCGGCCGATTGTGCGGGGAAAGACGGCGGTGGCGGTGGAGTTTGGCGCCAAGGTGGCGCTGAGCATGAACGAAGGTTACGCGCGGGTTGAAGAGATCTCCTGG
>JAAYDD010000145.1 GCA_012729435.1 Desulfobulbus sp. | reverse complement strand
TGAGAATATAGAGCCGGAAACGGAGCCGATGGTCAGCAGCGGTGCAGTGATGCGGTTAATCACCGGAGTCAGCAGTCGTAATCCCTGAGCAGTTCCCAGAAGCAGTGCTCCTGTGACGAGTACTGCCGGAATGATCAGCAGAATCAGTTGAAAAGAACGGTATACAAGTAATCGGGCAGTGCTCACAGATCAGCTCCCATGGTGAAGTGGATTCGCCAGGACCCACCGTCATCAAGTGCCTTTGCCACATCAAGACGGACCTGGCCGAAGATGCCGTTCCAGCGGAGACCAAGACCGGCACCGGATCTCATGGAGACATGAGAAAAGGTGTTCATCGCTGCTCCGCTGTCATAAAAAACAGCACCGCTCCAGGCGTCAAAAAGGGTTCGTTCCAGCTCAATGCTGTACGTGAGGATATTCTTGCCGCCGATGTTGTTTCCTTCCGCATCAGTCGGCCCGATCTTCTTGTATCCGTAGCCGCGTACACTCTGGTCGCCGCCGGCGTAATACCGGAGTGAGGGCGGTAATTTCTGAATGTCATCAACGACTGTTGTGCCGATGTCGGCGCGACCGATGCCGCGCCACAGGTCGGAAAAGGAGTAGATGGCCTTGGCACGCAGTGCCGCCTGTACAAAGGATGTATCGGCCAGGATCGTATCTTCGCTTCCTGACACAGAGGCGGTTAAACGCAACCCTTTTTTGGTGGCTATCCGGTCATCGGCCCAGAAGAGACTGCCCTTGATACCCGGTATGAACAGAGTGCCGCGGTCATCTTTATGGTGAACGCTGTACTGCTCATCAAGAAATTGCACGTATGTGGAGAATTCACCCCATTCCCGGTAGTGATCATGACTGACTGAGGCGTTAAGCGCTTTTGTATCGATGTTGTTGAATTCCTCGGTTTCATATCTGGCTGCCAGGGCCATTCTGTCTTTCTTGGCATCACCGATGGGAATAATATACGTGCTGCCGAGGCTGTTCTTCCGTTCCGCCGGTTGGAGTTGCATGTCCAGCTGATGTCCGAGCCTGTTCACATAACGGTTGGCATAGGTCAGAGTACCCCGGATACCGGTATCGGTACCGTAACCAAGACCGATACCGTACTTATTGGCGGGGTTCGGGGTGAGTGCCACTTTCACCGGAACGCTGCCGTCCACTGATTGGTCCAGATCATACTCAAGGTCAGCGGTTTTGAAGTAATCGGTATTGAACAGTGCCTGTCGCAGTCGGGTCAGTGATTTTGGGGAAAAGGGATCACCGGTGTTCACCTGGATCACTTTACGAAGCAGGTTGTGATCGATAAGATCAGTGTCAAAGGTGAGCGGACCATACCGGTATTGCGGACCGGTGTCGAGTTGCAGATGGATGACCGCACTGTGTGTTCTCGTGCTGACGGCAACCCGGCTGTGCCGGAAGCGGGCCTGCTGGTATCCCCGGTCCAGTGCCTGGGTGACCAGGGCATCCTTTCCCTCTTCATAACTCCGGTGATCAAGCAGCCGCCCGGACTGCAATGGGAACATCGCCACAGCCTTGCGCAGGACCGCGTCTTCCTGTCCCGGGCCGACAACCGTAATGTCAACCTCGTTCACAGTTACCGGTGTGCCGGGATCAACGGACACGACAACATGGTGAATCCCGTCGGTCAACCGGTGTGTGAGACTGATCTCAGGCGTGTAATAACCAAAGGGTTCCAGGGCTTTTCTGGTCTCTTTTTTTGCCTTGTTATACAGTTCGTTAAAGAGTGCCGGCGACAGCGGGTCATCGTCGGTCAGCCTGGAGAGGGAGAGGTGGTTTTGAATATTGATTTGTTGCTGGTCTGTCAGCGGACCGGAGATTTCCACAATGACACGACGTCCGGCCCCGGCTGCGGTGGAAGGGGCAATGATGAGTGTTGTTATGACAGCGGCACAAAGAGCACAGGCGGGTATAATGATGTTCGTGGCCGGTGGAAAAGAGGGACGTCCGGATTTGATGTGTTTTCCTGTGCTGTACAGGACAGGGATACCCAGGACGGAAACCAACAGAAGAATGAGCATGCCGGAGTCTCTCGAACAACCGCGTTACGGGATGTATGACACGGGAAAGGAGGTGTCATGGATGCTGATTGACGACGACTGTAATACAGCAGGCGGTTTTTGTGAAGGACAGTTTTACGGGGGGAGGGAGCTCCCTTCTTCCGGAAGGGAAAGAAGGGAGCATCGTGATTTTACTGTTTCGTAAAGGTGAGGCGGTTGT
The DNA here is from genome assembly GCA_012729435.1 of Desulfobulbus sp. Taxonomy (GTDB): domain Bacteria; phylum Desulfobacterota; class Desulfobulbia; order Desulfobulbales; family Desulfobulbaceae; genus Desulfobulbus. Next base: position 521 of record JAAYDD010000145.1, on the reverse strand, counting down.
CCTGACTCTGGTCGATAAGGATATGGTCGCCTTCATGAAAGTGACCCTCAAGTATTTCAAGAGCAAGCGGATCCTCGATATACCGCTGAATTGCCCGTTTGAGCGGTCGCGCCCCAAAGGCCGGATCGTAGCCGGTGTTGACAAGAAACTGTTTTGCCTCTTTGGTCAGCGTCACCTTGAACTTACGATCAGCCAGCCGTTTTGCCATCCGTTTGATCTGAATATCCACAATCGCATGGAGGTTGTCACGGGTCAGACTGTGGAAGGTGATGATCTCGTCAATACGATTCAGGAATTCGGGTTTGAACTGACGGTGCAGAAGCTCATCGATCTGCCGGCGCATGGTTTCCGGATCTGTCTGTGCCATTTCCATGATAATGTGGCTGCCGAGGTTTGAGGTCATGATGAGGATGGTGTTTTTAAAATCCACAGTCCTCCCCTTACCGTCGGTCATCCGTCCGTCATCAAGTACCTGCAGGAGGACATTGAACACATCGGGATGCGCCTTCTCGATCTCGTCG
>JAAYDD010000144.1 GCA_012729435.1 Desulfobulbus sp. | reverse complement strand
TTCTGTTGCTGAATGTCAGGACCGCGCATATTTCTACCTGTTTGTCAGTTATTCCAATTGGTTGGATAATACACGGTATCCTTTTATATGTCCCGTTGTTTATGAGTTTTTCAACAGCCTGCTAGTCGGTGCCAATCTCCTTCAATTTGGATTCAGCAGATTTTGCCCACTGGGTATCGTACTGAAAAAACTTGGAGTTCCGGAACAATAGTGAAAAAGTATCCTCCTGATGGGACAGTTTCATCAGGACTGCTTATCAGACGATACCGTTCGCCGGACACGGGGAAGGCAGCATAACAAGGTGATCATCAATGCCCCGGCCAAATACCATGGGAAGCAACCAACCGCTGCCATAAATGCCTGATCTTCAATAAACTCTGCTGTCTGAGACGGATAAAGCCCGGTTTCTACGACACGATACTGCTGCATGAGCGCCGCAAACCCGAGACCGATTACGCCGTATGCCACATTCAACGCCAAACCCTTAAAACTCAACACTGTGGCCCGCTGCTGAGAATCGGTGAGCTCGTTGAGATAATGACTGGTAAAATAACTTGTCAGCATCAGCCCGACAAATACAGCAACAACCGGTAATATTCCCCAATAAGGAAGAAACAGACTCAGAAACAGCAGTGCAACCACACTGCCTGCTCCTAACAGCAGGACATTCATACCGGCCGATAAACGTTCCACCATGATACGTGCCAGCCTGGGAACAAAAAGGCCAACTATTGCAACGAGTGAGCCGAGAAGCCCGAAACTCGCTTCGGGCAAACCGATCAACCGGTAGTATTTACTGGTCAGAGTGACTGCCATGCGCAGGGTGTGATCAATGGTCATGGCAAAAAAGATAACGGTGAACGCCATGGGCGTGCGAAGGATCCAGAGACCGGTATGCAGCACCAGTCGGGTCAGTTGCCAGACGGTCGCCTTTTGAACATCACGGCTCTTGCAGTCTGCAGGCAAAACCGGATCCCGCATGCGCAGAGTAACAAGTAAAGCAACAACAGCGAGCAGCAGAGTCAGATAGACCGGATAACGCATGCTCATCTGCTGGGTTACACTGACATCCACAAAACACCATCGCAGGACGCGGTTCACCATACTGGGATCGTACACCACAGCCCCAAGAGTCATGGCGATAATATAACCGAAGTTCTGAGCACGCATCTGTACCTCCAGTACCCGCGGCCATTGACCGGCCAGACCATGAGCCACCAGTGTATCATATGCCAGAGCTTCATCTGCGCCGCTGGCCATGGCTTCAGCCAGTCCGCTCAGAACCCTGTTGACTAAAAACGCCCAGAATACCAGATCAGGATTTGCAGTCGGTACGAAGGCGATCACCGACATCTCAAGAATCATCAGCCACGCAGTGACCACCAGCAGAAACCTGCGCCCCAGCAGATCCGCCAGCGCTCCGGAGGGCACTTCACTCAAAACAATAGTAAAGGCCCAGACTGTATTGAGCACAGCGAACTGCTCCAGACTCAGACCATAATCAAGAAAGAGTATCGTAAAGACCGGGTAGTAGAATCTCGCATTGAACAGCACTCGAAAGAGTATGAAGAGGCGGATGTTCAACAGCTGATACGGGGATAACGACTGCTTTCCTTCATGTTTTTCTTTCCTCTTCACAACCCTCTCCCTTTTACATGACCCTTTTTACCATGCCTCTCACTGTGGACTGCGGCTGTAAAACCGATCCAAGGGTGCCACAGAGTCGCCACCCGAATAAACGTTCCACCTGTAATAATCATGGACGGCTTTTTATTTCACTACTATATTCAGAAATTAAATATATCCTCATCTGCCAGTGGTACACCACATTCATTTCAGGCTGTTAACCGTCACACTGTGAGCTTTACCGAACAAGGCAACTATGCCATTACCGTGTCCTTGACATGTTATAAGATGCACTCACCCTTTGTCGGTGCCATGGATCCCGTATCAATCCACTTCATGCCTTGCAGGACGAGGTACCCATGTCAAGTGTCTTAACAGATTTCCGTCTCGCCGGTGTGCTCCTTCTTCTGCCTCTTTTTGCCCTGCTGATTATCGGTGAATCTCTTGTGGCCGATCAGCTGAAACAGCGGATAGAAGATGAAGCCCGTCTCGGCGCCGAAGCCGTCCAGCAGATAGTAAATACGGCGTCTGAAACCTCTTTTGCACAGTTGTTGCGCACCACTGCCGATCAGAACCTCATCTTCCTCGGTTCTCTTTATCAAAAACAACAAGACGGACAGCTCACACCGTCAGCAGCTCAGTCGATCGCTCTTGAATCCCTGGCTCACCAGACTCTGGGTCAGCAGGGATTTCTCTTTGCTTTCAACAGGTCAGGGGAGATCCTCGGGCATCCGGAAAAAGCACTCACCAACATGATGCTCAATCCAGTGCTCATAGACCGGCTCCAACAGCTCAGTCCACTTAAAACGGGAACACATGAAGGATACCTGCTGCAGGATTCCCGGAAGCGCCAGTCTCTGACCCTTTACAAGGTTGTTTTCAAGCCCTGGGACTGGAACCTTGCCTTTGTCTGCAGCAGCAGTGAACTCCGGGAGATGGTAGCCCTGCCGGTAGTTGCAGCAACCTTGATAACAAAGGAGTTTGCAGGACGGTTTAAACCGTTTTTACTTGACCGGAACGGTCATCTCTATCTTCCGGCTTCGTTGAGCAAAAGACCTTTAAACAACGATCAAGCCGGTCACGAACTTCTGGCTGCAGCTCTGCGACAAAATAAGAATGACGTCACAACCTGGCCAATCATGCAGCCAGATCAGACCATTGTTCATTCAACCTTTGTTTTTCGGGAGATCCCGGCTTTACAGCTCTTTACCGGTGTATATTGTGATGACGGGTCAATGTATCAGCCTGTTGCCACATTTCACCGTCATGCCCTGCTCTTTCTGGCACTTCTGCTGCTGAGCACTTTGACAACACTCTACGTGTTCTTCCGGAAACGAAGTGTATCGCTTGCTCACGTCGCCCAGACGCTGACATCACCTTCACTCGATACCGTCAGACTGTCATCCGGAACTCCCGACGAAATGGCTGTGCTCGCCACGGTCTTCAACCGTCTGCGTTCGGAAAATCGTCAGCTTCAGGAGTTTATCGACACCCTTCGTTCAGAGGCGGAGCAGCTTCATCAGCAGATAGAATCAGAGCAATCGGACCGAAACAGGATCGCTCTTCAACTGCAGACGGAAACAGCCACCAGGGCAAGTGCAGAGAAGTATCTTCTTCTTTTTAAAGGCATCTTTGATAATGCCATTGAAGGTATCTATGTCACCGACCGCAGGGGCCGCATCCTCACCGTCAACCACTCCTTTGTCAGGCTGACTGGATATCAGCTTGCAGAGGTGATCGGCAAACATCCAAACCTGCTCAACTTCAGTCGGGGGGACCGCAGGTCGGAAAAAGAGATCTGGGAGAATCTTGAGAAAAAAGGCTCATGGACCGGTGAAGTCTGGAACCAGAACAAAAACGGCACCATTTGTCCCCAGTGGCTGTCAATAAGTGCCATTAAAAATGACCAGCAGGAGATATCCCATTACTTTGCCTTTTTCCATGACATCAGCGATCTGAAGAAAAAGGAAAAACAGATTTCACTCATGGCATACAGCGATACTCTGACCGGACTACCGAATCGTGCCGCCCTTGAATTCCGCATTGCTAAAGCCATAGCCCGGGCAGAACGGGATCAGAGTGTTCTGGCCGTCTTCTTCATCGACCTCGACAACTTCAAAAATATCAATGACTCATTGGGGCACGATCAGGGCGATCAGGTACTGGTCGAGGTGGCCAATCGTCTGTCGCGGATCATTCGGAATGAAGACACGCTGTCGCGTCTGGGTGGCGATGAGTTTATCCTGCTCAGCGAAAACATTGACAACGAGAATACAGTCTACCTTCTGGTTAACAGGATTTTTGCTGTCCTTGAACGTCCGATTGAACTGAAGGCAACTACTCTCTATGTTAATGCCAGCATCGGTATAGCACTCTTTCCCAACGATGGTCAGACAACGCAGGAGCTCATTAAAAATGCCGATATGGCAATGTACAAAGCAAAAAGTGAAGGCAAAAACAAGTTCGTCATGTTCACGCAGGAGATGAATGACAAACTTCTCAACCGGATCAAAATTGAGCGCTCAATCAGGATTGGTTTGGAGCGTCGTGAATTCTCAGTGTTTTATCAGCCGAAAATCAATCTCAAAGATGAACAGCCAACGTCATTCGAGGCTCTTGTCCGCTGGCAGAAGGATGGCCAGACTCTTGGTCCGGAACAGTTCATTCCCATTGCTGAAGAAGCAGGCCTCATTGACGACATGAGTCTCTACGTATTGGACGAGGTGTGTCTCTTCTTGTGCCGTCTCAAGGAAAATGATATCCAGACCCTCCCGATAAGCATCAACATGTCGCCCAGGACATTTAATCATCCTGATATTGTAACAACCATAGACAACATCTTAGCCATCCATGCTGTTGACCACCACCTCATTGAATTCGAAATCACCGAAACGACGGCCATGAAGGATGTGCGGCACACCCTCTCAACCATGCAGGATTTCAGACAGCGGGGTATCCGCTTTTCCATTGA
>JAAYDD010000143.1 GCA_012729435.1 Desulfobulbus sp. | reverse complement strand
CACCGAGAACGAAGCAAGAAAGATTATTGGTCGAATAGAAGATGGAGCGAGCAGGCCCAAACCGAAGATTGTGTTTGAGGAAGGGGATGCTGTTCGCGTGGTTGACGGACCGTTTGCCAACTTCCAGGGGGTTGTTGAAGAGGTTTATCCTGAAAAGGGAAGAGTGAAGGTAATGGTGTCTATTTTTGGGCGGTCAACCCCTGTTGAACTCGAATACATTCAGGTAAGTAAAGGATAAACCTGTTTTTGTGGAGAACGTTTGCAATGGCAAAGAAGATACAGGCATATATTAAATTACAAATTCCGGCCGGTAAGGCTAATCCCTCGCCACCTGTTGGTCCGGCTCTCGGTCAGCACGGCGTGAATATAATGGATTTCTGCAAGGCTTTCAATGCTCAGACACAGGCCGCTGGTGACACTATCGTTCCTGTCGTCATTACTGTCTATGCCGACCGGTCATTTAGTTTCATAACAAAGACGCCACCGGCATCTGTACTTTTAAGAAAAGCAGCCGGGATCTCCAAAGGATCCAGTCATCCGAAAAGAGACCGTGTTGCTGAACTTGATGCTGCCAAGATCCGTGAGATCGCAGAAATCAAAATGCCGGATCTCAACGCCTATGATCTGGACCACGCAGTCCGTATCATTGAGGGAACTGCGCGCAGTTGTGGAATTACCGTCGTTAAATAACCTGAAACAAAATCCATTTATTCGCGTACCTGTGTCCTTGTTATGACACCAGGGAGAGTAAAGAGGTTGTTATGCCAAAACGTGGAAAGAACTATAAAAACGCTATTGCCGATCTTGATCGCCAGAAGGTCTATGATCTGAACGATGCCCTGGAAAATGTCCTGCAGGTGAAATTTGCCAAATTTGATGAGTCTGTTGATGTGGCGGTGAGGTTAGGTGTCGATCCCCGTCACGCCGATCAGATGGTTCGATCAAGTGTAATTCTCCCGAATCGGACCGGTAAAACCGCCCGTGTTCTCGTCTTCGCCAAAGGTGAAAAGGAAAAAGAAGCGCTAGCGGCCGGTGCTGACTATGCCGGGTCCGATGAGCTCATTGAGAAAATCAAAGGTGGCTGGCTTGAGTTCGACAGGACAATAGCTACCCCTGATATGATGGGTGAAGTCGGGAAGATCGGTCGTATTTTAGGACCTCGAAATCTCATGCCCAACGCAAAACTCGGTACCGTTACCTTTGATGTTGATCGGGTTGTGAACGAAATAAAAAAGGGAAAGGTTGATTTTAGAGTTGACAAGGCCGGTGTAGTCCATGCAGCCATTGGAAAATGTTCTTTTGGCGTTGAGAAGCTTGCAGAGAATATCCTGGCATTTGTTGACCGTCTTATCCAGTTGAAGCCCTCCACAAGTAAAGGTGTGTATCTGAGATCAATCTCAGTGTCCAGCACCATGGGGCCCGGTTTTAAGGTTGACCCCATGCAGGTGCGGACGTTAATCAAAGCCGCTTAGGTATCTAGGCATTTGGTGAGCGTTTATTGTTGTTAAAGGCCAGTTGTCAATTTTATCATCAAGGGGCGGTCAGAGACAGCAGGGGCTACCGTTTAAATACGCGAATGACACGCGTGCCCTGCCGAGACCAAGCAGAAGTTCAAAGCTGCTGATGAGAGAAGTTCATTCCTCTTTCTGTTTTTTGACAGTCCCGCTTTAAAAGAGGAGGTATCGACGTTGAATCGCGATCAGAAGACCGCAATTGTCAGTGAACTTAACAAGACTTTTTCTGAAGCGAAGTTTGCTGTGGTCGCTGATTACCGCGGCTTGAGAGTGACTGAGTTGGAAAAATTGCGCAAAGAATTACGCGCCAGTGATGCGAAAGTTCAAATCGCCAAAAATACACTGCTTCGACGGGCTGTTAAAGGAACGCCATATGAGGTGCTCGGTGATTCCTTCACTGGCAGTACTGTTGTTGCTGTCGGTTTTAATGAGCCCGTTGGGCCGTCCAAGGTTCTGACGACCTTTGCCTCCGAGTTTAAAGCCTTTTCGATACGGACAGCTGCTCTCGATGGCACGTTGATAAGTGCCGACGATATAGTCGCGTTATCGAAACTGCCTGGAAGAGAAGAGTTGCTTGCCAAGCTTTTAGGCACGATGGCTGCTGTTCCGACAGGGTTTGTCCGTGTACTCAGCGCAGTCCCGCAAAAACTACTCTACGCACTTTCCGCTGTTAAAGACCAGAAAGAAAACTGAAAAAAAGAATTCCCATATATGATTTGGGAGATATTTTGCTGATTTTTCCAGTAAGGAGGAATGAAAATGGCTGTAACTAAAGAAGATGTTATCGATTTTATATCAAATATGACCGTTCTTGAGCTGTCTGAGCTCATCAAGGAACTTGAAGATAAATTTGGTGTTTCGGCAGCTGCGCCTGTGGCTGTTGCTGCCGTGGCAGGGCCGAGTGATGCCGGGCCGGCTGCTGAAGAAAAAACCGAATTTGATGTTATTCTGACGAGTGCAGGCGATCAGAAAATTAAAGTCATTAAAGAAGTCCGCGCGCTTACCTCCCTAGGTCTCAAAGAGGCCAAAGATCTCGTAGAGGGTGTGCCGGCACCGATCAAAGAGGGCGTTAATAAAGAGGAAGCTGAAGCCATTAAAACGCAGATTGAAGCAGCAGGCGGATCGGTCGAAATCAAATAACCATTTCTCAGCAATCGGTCTATTCCGATAGCATCCTAATCGTAAAGTAACGCTATAGGGACAAAGGGTCCCGTAGCGTTACTTCGTTTGTGGGAATTGCCTTTTTCACGTTCCCATATGCAGGTTTTTCTTCGTAAAAAAGTAACAGTTCATGACTAACACAGGTTGTATCACGCGAAATTTTTTGAGGGGACTATGAGAAGAGTACGCAAAAGTTTTGCCAAAACACATCAGGTTATCGAGCCACCCCATCTCATAGCAATGCAGCGAGAGTCCTATGAGAGTTTCCTTCAGCGTGATGTTGCGCCCGAACAACGACGTGACCAGGGCTTGCAGGCGATCTTTCAAAGTGTTTTTCCCATTACCGATTTTAATGGACTCTGTTCGCTGGAGTTTGTGCGTTATTCCTTTGGAGAACCGAAATACACGGTCGCTGAGTGTGTTGTTCGCGGCATGACCTATGAAGTACCGCTTAAAATTACGGTACGACTTATAACCTTCGATATTGACGAAGAAACCGGGGCTCAATCTGTCCGTGATATTAAAGAGCAGGAGGTCTTTCTCGGGGCGTTGCCACTCATGACGCAGGATGGTGTTTTCGTCATAAATGGCACTGAGCGGGTGATTGTTAATCAGTTACAGCGCTCTCCCGGTCTCTTTTACACACACGACGATGGCAAATCCCATGCGTCCGGCAAACGCCTCTACTCGGCTCGAATTATTCCTGTGCGTGGATCGTGGCTGGATTTTGAGTTTGATATCAAGGATATCCTGTATGTGCGTATTGACCGCAGACGGAAATTGCCGGTTACTGTGCTTCTCAAGGCATTGGGATTCAATGAAGAGGAGCTTCTTAATGACTTCTATCATTCGGACGACATCCGGTTTGACGGCCAAAAGTACACCATCGCCTTCAACGCTGTTACCTTCACCAATCAGCGCCTGACGACAGACATTATCAATCCTGCCGATGGAACTGTCCTCGCCAAAACCGGGAAAAAAGTAACCAAGACCCTGGCAAAAAAAATAGAGAATCTTGGTGAGTATTTTCTTCCGATCACCATTGAAGAAATCTGTAACCGTGTTTTCTCTCACGATGTTGTGAATGAGCAGACCGGTGAGGTGCTGGCCCGCTGCAATGAACCTGTCACTGAAACAGTACTGAAGGCTTTAGCTGATGCAGGAATCGGTCAATTCTCTCTGCTTTATATCGATGGGACACACTTTAGTGCTTCGTTTCGTGAAACACTCCTGGCGGATAAGATAAAGAGCACCGACGACGCACTGGTTGAGATATACAGACGTTTGCGTCCTTCCAGTCCACCGACTTTAGAAGTGGCAAAGTCTTTTTTTGATAACCTCTTCTTTAATTCTGCCACGTACGATCTATCCGAGGTCGGTCGTTACAAGATAAATTCCCGACTCGGACTGAACACAGCAATAGAGGTGCGGACTTTAACAAGGGAAGATATTGTTGAAAGCGTCAGACATCTCGTGCGCATTAAAGATGAACTGAAAGATGGTGACGATATCGATCATCTTGGTAATCGCCGCGTACGAACAGTTGGTGAGTTGTGTGAAAACCAGTTCCGGATGGGGTTGGTAAGGATGGAGCGGGCAATCAAGGAACGGATGGCGCTTCAGGAGATTGAAACCTTGATGCCGCATGACCTGGTTAATCCGAAACCGGTCACCTCTGCTATTAAGGAGTTTTTTGGAACGAGCCAGCTTTCTCAGTTTATGGATCAGACCAATCCGCTGTCAGAGGTAACGCACAAGAGAAGACTGTCGGCTCTTGGACCAGGGGGCCTGTCTCGCGAGCGTGCCGGCTTCGAGGTGCGTGACGTGCATCCGACCCACTACGGCCGCATCTGCCCTGTAGAGACACCGGAAGGTCCGAATATCGGCCTTATAGTCAGTCTGGCGACCTATGCAACGGTCAACCCTTATGGTTTCATCGAAACACCGTACAGGTATGTTAAAGATCGTGAGGTCTCCAAAGAGTACACCTATCTTTCCGCTCTTCAGGAAGAGGAACATATCATTGCTCCAGCCAACGTGGCCATGAAGGAAGATCGGTTGAGCGATGATTATCTGATTGCTCGACATGAAAGCGAGGTGGCTACGGTCGCAGCTGAAGATGTGACCATGATGGATATTGCTCCCAACCAGATGGTCTCCGTCGCGGCCTCTCTGATCCCGTTTCTCGAGAATGATGATGCAAACCGTGCTTTAATGGGCGCTAATATGCAGCGTCAGGCCGTACCGTTGATTAAACCTACGGCCCCTGTTGTCGGTACCGGTGTTGAACAGTATGTAGCCAGAGACTCGGGTGTGTGCCTGCTTGCCGGTGGCGACGGTGTGGTCGAGGAGGCTGATGCCAATAGAATTGTTGTTCGCTATGATGTACCGGGAGTTGATGGATTTGAGACCGGTGTCGGCGTCTATCATCTGTCAAAATATAAAAAGTCAAACCAGAATACCTGCTTTAACCAAAGAGCGCTGGTTTACCCCGGAGATCGTGTCTCCAAGGGAACCGTTCTTGCCGATGGCCCATCGACAGAGAGTGGAGAGCTGGCACTCGGCAGAAACGTGACCGTCGCCTTTATGCCATGGCGGGGATATAATTTTGAGGATTCTATCCTCATTAATGAACGGTTATTGAAGGAGGATACGTTTACCTCGGTTCATATAGAGATTTTCGAGGTTATGGCCCGGGATACCAAACTGGGGAAGGAAGAAATCACACGCGATATACCAAATGTCGGCGAAGAAGGACTTCGTAATCTTGATGATTCCGGCATCGTCCGTATCGGTGCTGAAGTTCGTTCCGGCGATATGCTGGTCGGTAAGGTGACTCCAAAGGGTGAAACCATGCTTTCTCCTGAAGAGAAACTGTTACGTGCCATCTTTGGTGAAAAGGCCAGTGATGTCAAAGATTCTTCCCTGCGTGTTCCTCCGGGCGTCGAAGGTGTTGTCATTGACGCCAAGGTGTTCTCCAGAAAGGGTGTAGATAAAGATGAGCGCACCTTGATGATTGAGGAGATGGAAATTGATCGCCTCAATCGTGATATGGAAGACGAGCTGAGAAGTTTGAGGAAGGGGGTCCGCAGTGCGCTTGTCCATCTGCTTGAAGGTCGCACGGTAAAGAGTGATGTCAAAAATAAGAAGGGCAAGATTGTTCTCAAACTCGGCAAGCAGCTGACCGCCGATATCATTGATCAGGTGAGTTTCGACCAGTTGCAACATCTTGATTTTGCTGAAAAGGCTAAATTCGCAGATGAGATAGAGGCCATTTTTAATCGATATACGAGCCAGTCAATTCTGGTGCGTAACCGCTATCAGGGGATTGTGGAGCGGATGGAGAAAGGCGACGATCTTCCTCCGGGTGTTGCCAAAATGGTCAAAATATATGTGGCGACAAAGCGCAAGTTGGCTGTCGGTGATAAAATGGCTGGCCGCCACGGTAATAAGGGTGTGGTTTCCCGGCTGTTACCCGAAGAGGATATGCCGTTTTTTGCTGATGGCACCTCAGTTGATCTCGTTCTTAATCCTCTTGGTGTTCCTTCCCGTATGAACGTCGGTCAGGTGCTTGAGTGTCATCTTGGGTATGCTGCCAAAAAACTCGGCGAAGAGTTGTCGGCAATTGCAAAGCGCAACGAGATCGGGCTTTTAAAGCAGCGTTTACAGTCCCTCTATTCTCCGGAAGAGTACGCCAAAATCACCGAGGGATTGAGTGATGCTGAGCTGCTCGATTACATGGCCAAGCATCTGCACGGTATTTTTGTAGCCACGCCGGTGTTCGACGGTGCTTCAGAAACGGAAATCAGGAAGTTGCTGGTGGAAGCCAGTGGCAGCGAGGATGGACAGGTAACACTTTATGACGGGCTGACCGGAGAACCGTTTGACAACAAGGTCACGGTTGGCACCATGTACATGCTGAAATTGCATCATCTGGTTGATAATAAAATTCATGCCCGTTCAACCGGACCGTACTCCCTGGTTACCCAGCAACCTCTTGGCGGTAAGGCCCAGTTCGGCGGCCAGCGACTTGGTGAGATGGAAGTCTGGGCCATGGAGGCCTATGGCGCCGCCTATACCCTTAAAGAGTTCCTCACGGTAAAGTCGGATGATGTTGAAGGACGAACGACCATGTATGAGAAAATTGTGAAAGGGAATAACTTTTTAGAGACAGGCATGCCGGAATCTTTCCATGTCCTGGTGAAGGAGCTTAAGGGTCTTTGTTTAGATATCGAGCTGCAGGAATAGTCTGAGAGTTCTGAACACTGCTGGCAAGCTGTTGCAACTTCAGGTCGCAGGATTTGGAGCAACCGGATCGATTTGAACTATAAATAGGTGATTACGTGGAAGAACTGTTCAGTTTTTTTGCAAAGCCAAAGGGTCCTGTCACTTTCAATAAGGTGAGGATTTCTCTCGCTTCTCCGGAAAAGATCAGAGAGTGGTCCCATGGAGAAGTAAAAAAACCGGAAACAATCAATTACCGCACCTTTAAGCCGGAGCGTGACGGGCTCTTTTGTGCCAAAATTTTTGGACCGGTTAAGGATTATGAGTGTAATTGCGGTAAGTATAAACGGATGAAACACCGTGGTGT
>JAAYDD010000142.1 GCA_012729435.1 Desulfobulbus sp. | reverse complement strand
TTGTAGGTTCAGCAGGGGAGCGATCCGGCAGAGAGACCCTTTAGGGTTTGGTACAACTGCGTTTTTGTGCCTGTGTTCTTCACGGGCAGGTTGCACATCGTCTCTTTGAGTGTGTTTTTCGCGTTCCGCTTCAGATTGGCGTTGAGTTTTTTATCCTGTATCAAAGTGTCAGCGATAGTTTCCTGCCTGCCCATTCCCGCGTGCCTTCCTCTGCCCGCCATTTGCGCGTAGGAAATGGCTTGCCCATTGGCCAGCATGACCCGCAACTGTGCCATGTTGTTTAGGTTCTTCTCTGACCAGCCCCAGGGCCGGCTGCTCAGGCGCTCGGACAAAATATGGCTGACATGCCCCTCCGCGCTGCACCCCTGGGCACCGGGCTTCTGGCGGTTGCGTATACGGGTTCAGTTCCCCAACAGGTAGTTCGCGAGTTTTTCCTTGCCTGGACGTTTGTTCTCCGGCGATGTTTCCAGGACACGCTGGCATAAGGCCTGCGCTTCCTGATGTTTATCATCCCGAACATACCGTGAGAAGTCTGACACCAGGGCATCCTGTCCCCCGCAGAACTGGCGCAGCGCCTTCTTCACATGGAAGCCGTCCAGGATGGGTACGCAGGGATACAGCCACTCCTCACCTGTGCGTATCCAGGGCGCCGCGTCACCGGACAGGAAGATTCCCTTCAAATACGCGCTGTCATATGCTTGCTCCAGATGGTCGGATACCTCTTCCCATAAATCGTCCGGCGCCTTCCCCAAAGGCCAGGTCATATAGCGTGGGTTGACCAGTTCCCGCCGGCTCCCCTCCTCCTTTATACCTTCATGCGAGTACACCAGCCTTACCTGGGCGTTTCCACCGGAGCGCAAGGCAACATGATCCTCATCCGACTCCACATACACATAATTCAAGCGCCGTTTTTCACCCTCAGGCATTTTCCCGGGAAAATGCTTGAGTTCTCCCACATAGTTGCATACGCTCATCCGGCTGATTCCTCCCGGGCAAGCGGCCTTGCCGCTCTTTTCATAGGAGGCCTGTACCGCCGTTTCAACAGCCTTCTGCCTGACCTCGCCGCTAACCTTCTGGTGGGGTTCTATCCCCAGATAACGGTCCAGCAGACAGGCATATTCGCCTGTCTTCTTGCTCCGGTAGTAATGGCGGTCAAAGCGCAACAGTCCAAAGCAGGTGAGTATCTCGCGCCCATCCTTTCGGATAATATCCCAATCCTCTTTGCGGCCAGGGTCCTCGGCCAGGGTTGTGTCTGTTTCCTTCATCCATTCACTCAAAAGAGACAGAACCATCTGATTGGAATGCTCTTTGATTTGGCTTAACTTTTCCCAAAAGTCCAAAGCCGGGCCGCCGTGAAAAGATTCTTGCATGGCAAAGAGCTGTTTCGAGATATCCTGTGGTATCATGGTCATGAGGATTGCTCCTTTCGTTGTGCGGTGCAACCGCAATGATACCAAGGATGCCTTCCCTTTTCACCCACCCCCCGCGGGGGGTGGGTGAAATTCTGCCGCGCCCTCCCCGAACAGATACTCCTGAGTGAACAAATACTCCCGAGTAAGGGGGTACCTACAACAACTTTACACTAACATGTCTTGAGTTTCCGCATGTCATGCAGTTCACGATGGTGACGAGTGATGACATACGGAATTTCAAGATTCCCCCGCGCCTTGCGGAATTTCCGGGGCAAATGCTATGCTTTTTTATGCATGACAAGCTTTTAAGGGGGGAAATATGGAAAGCGTCTGGAAGAAACTGGCGCGGTTTTTTGTATCCTGTACGACGGCTATGAG